>NZ_JBFWLZ010000005.1:0-50773 GCF_050251835.1 Diaphorobacter sp.
CGGCAAGCAGTTGTTCGGAGGTCATGATTCAATCCTTTCCAGTGGAGGATCGCTGCGTTGCATACTGTTGCATGTTTTGCGTGATCCGTTGAAATGGATTGTGAAACCGGGCCAAAAGTAAATTAAGTCGGGGTTGTGCTCTGCGTGCTGTCCGGTCGGCTGACGTGGTTCGTAGGAATTTGCCTTACATCTTCGTCGGTGTCGGGGCTGCACAATCCGCCGCCGCCCACTATCGCCAGTCCCGTATCGCTGTCGGGCATGTCCAGCGAAATCGGTGCGAGCCGCCCATCTCCTGGTCGGGCAAGGCTTTGTCATGACCTGGGCACAGCCACGTACCACAATGCTCTTGCAGGCCCCGTTCGCCTGCGCGCGATACCGAGTCGTGGTTGCAAAGAGGCTAAAATAGTCAAAGACAATCAAACCGATGATTTCAATTTATTGGATTTATTGTCGGATGCGGCCTAAACTTCAGTTTCGTTCTAGCCCTTCAACCTGATTAAGAGGAATCAACATGAACCTGATCAACACCCAAGTCCAGCCCTTCAAGACCAACGCCTTCGTCAACCGCAACGGCAAGGGTGAATTCATCGAAGTGACCGAGCAGTCCCTCAAGGGCAAATGGTCTGTGCTGATCTTCATGCCGGCAGCTTTCACCTTCAACTGCCCCACCGAAATCGAAGACGCTGCCGAAAACTATGCAGCCTTCCAGGCCGCTGGTGCCGAGGTCTATATCGTCACGACCGACACGCACTTTTCGCACAAGGTGTGGCACGAAACCTCCGACGCCGTGGGCAAGGCCAAGTTCCCGCTGGTGGGCGACCCAACGCACCAGCTGACCCACGCTTTCGGCGTGCACATTCCTGAAGAAGGTCTGGCCCTGCGCGGTACCTTCGTGATCAACCCCGATGGCGTGATCAAGACCATGGAAGTGCACTCCAACGAAATCGCCCGCGACGTGAGCGAAACCCTGCGCAAGCTCAAGGCTGCCCAGTACACCGCCGCCAACCCCGGCCAGGTGTGCCCCGCCAAGTGGAAGGAAGGCGCCAAGACCATCACGCCTTCGCTGGACCTGGTCGGCAAGATCTAAGTATCGCCCTGCCTGCTGACGGCCGCTTGCCCGGCTGTTCACGACGCCCGGGTGCGCGACACCCGGGTTTTTTTTGCCCAACAACAGTTTGATCAGGAGTAACCCTATGCTCGACGCCAATCTCCAAGCCCAATTGAAAGCCTATCTGGAACGCCTGCAGCGCCCGGTGGAGCTGGTCGCCACGCTGGACGACGGCGCCACATCCCAAGAGCTGCGGGAGCTGCTGCACGAGATTCAGGCCCTCTCGGACAAGATCACCGTGGTCGAGAAGAACGACGAGCCCGTGCGCAAGCCTTCTTTTTTGATCACCAACCCTGGCGTGGACACTGGCGTGCGTTTCGCAGGCGTTCCCCTGGGTCATGAATTCACCTCGCTGGTGCTGGCGTTGCTGCAGGTCGGCGGCCATCCCTCCAAGGAAGCAGCCGATCTGCTGGAGCAGGTCAAGGGCCTGCAAGGCGACTTCCACTTCGAGACTTATTACTCGCTCTCCTGCCACAACTGCCCCGACGTGGTGCAGGCGCTCAACCTGATGAGCGTGCTCAATCCGCGCATCACCCATACCGCCATCGACGGCGGCGTGTTCCAGGACGAAATCAAGAGCCGCGACATCATGGGCGTGCCCACCGTGTTCCTGAACGGCGAGAACTTCGGGCAGGGCCGCATGGAGCTGGCAGAGATCGTCGCCAAGATCGACAGCGGCGCCCATGCCCGCGTGGCTGCGAAGATCAACGCCATGGAGCCGTTTGACGTGCTGGTGGTCGGCGGTGGCCCCGCTGGCGCCGCGGCCGCCGTGTATGCGGCGCGCAAGGGCATCCGCACTGGCGTGGCGGCCGAGCGCTTCGGCGGCCAGGTGCTGGATACCGTGGACATCGAAAACTACATCTCGGTCAGCAAGACCGAAGGCCCCAAGTTCGCCATTGCGCTGGAGCAGCACGTGGGCGACTACGACGTTGAAGTGATGAACCTGCAACGTGCCAGGGCCCTCAAGCCTGCCGCAACCGAAGGCGGTCTGTTGGAGATCGAACTGGAAAACGGCGCCACGCTCAAGAGCAAGACCGTGATCCTTTCGACGGGCGCGCGCTGGCGCAACATGAACGTGCCCGGCGAGGAGCAATACCGCACCAAGGGCGTGACCTACTGCCCGCACTGCGACGGCCCGCTGTTCAAAGGCAAGGACGTGGCAGTGATCGGCGGTGGCAACTCGGGCGTGGAAGCCGCCATTGACCTGGCCGGCATCGTCAAGCACGTCACGCTGCTGGAGTTTGCGGGTGAACTGAAGGCCGACGGCGTGCTGCAAAACAAGCTGCGCAGCCTGCCCAACGTGACCGTGGTCGTCAACGCCCAGACCACCGAGGTGAATGGCGATGGCAGCAAGGTCACCGGCATCACCTACAAGGATCGCGTGACCGAAGAAGTCAAGACCGTGGCGGTCGAGGGCATTTTTGTGCAGATCGGCCTGCTGCCCAACACCGACTGGCTCAAGGGCACAGTGGACCTCACCAAGTTTGGCGAGATCGTCATCGACGCCAAAGGCCACACCAACGTGCCCGGCGTGTTTGCCGCCGGCGACTGCACCAACGTGCCTTACAAGCAGATCATCATCGCTGCGGGCGCGGGTGCAACGGCTGCGCTGTCGGCCTTTGATCACCTGATCCGTCACTGATCGGGTTGTAGGTCAAATAAGGCTCTGGCGCTTATATGGTAAGCGCTAGCAGCTATAAAAAAAGAAGCGGCGGTGCTGTGGTGAACAGCGCCGCCGTTTGAGCTTTTGGCGAGCCAAGGTTCGGTTTTGTCAGGGGGCCTCCACGAGCGTTCCTCGCGTCATTCTTCCCCGTCGCAGACCACGAGCGCGCCAGGATGCACGGCGCGGACACCCGCGACGCTGACGGCAAAAGTGCCTGTCAATAACTCAGCCGCTCCGGCCGGATTTCCTGCAGGATCGTCGTGGCGATTTCCTCGATCGACTTGGTAGTGGACGACAGCCAGCGGATGCCCGCGCGGCGCATCATGGCCTCGGCCTCGGCGACCTCGTGCCGACAGTTTTCCAGGCTGGCGTAGCGCGAGTCGGGGCGGCGTTCGGTGCGGATCTCCGACAGGCGCTCGGCGCTGATGCTCAGGCCAAAGATTTTTTTCTTGTGCGCAACCAGCGCGGGCGGCAGCTGGCGGCGGTCGAAGTCCTCGGGGATCAGCGGGTAGTTGGCCGCCTTCAGTCCGTGTTGCATGGCCAGATACAGGCTGGTGGGTGTTTTGCCGCTGCGCGACACCCCCACCAGGATCACGTCTGCCTCTTCCAGGTTCTTGTGGCTCTGACCGTCGTCGTGCACCAGGCTGTAGTTGATGGCCTCGATGCGGTCGTTGTATTCCTTGCTTTTGCTGATGTCTGAAAAGCGCCCCACACGGTGGTGCGACTTGATGCCTAGTTCTACCTCCAGCGGGTGCACGAAGGTGCCGAACATGTCCAGCAGCATGCCTTTGCAGCCTTCCTGGATGACCTTGAGCACTTCCATGTTCACCAGCGTGGTGAAGACGATGCATTTGCGTCCTTCCAGTTCGGCGGTGTGGTTGATCTGGCGCACGGCCTGATGGGCCTTGTCCACGGTGTCGATGAAGGGCAGGCGCACCCGCCGCGGGATGATCTCAAACTGCGCCAGGATGGCGTTGCCAAAAGTTTCGGCGGTGATGCCGGTGCCATCAGAGACAAAAAATACGGTGCGCGTGTGCATGAAAAGCCTTTTGTGCTGCCCTGGGCCGCCGCCATACGGGCCCTACAATCGCGCCCATTATCCAAATTCTCACCATGCACCCGCTCGGCCCACAACCACAACGAAAAAGCTGCAGCCCGTGCATGGCCGCTCGCCCTTTGCTCCTGCCGGGCGGGCGCGCAGTCCCGGTTTTAACTTCTGGAGCTTTCCCATGTCTGCACTTTTCAGTCCGACCGCCCTGGTCGTTCCGTTTGAAAACCTGAGAATGACCGATGTCGAGTCGGTCGGCGGTAAAAACGCCTCCCTCGGCGAGATGATCTCCCAGCTGCCCCAGGGCGTGCGTGTGCCCACGGGCTTTGCCACCACGGCCCATGCCTTCCGTGAGTTTCTGGCGTACGACGGCCTGGCCCAGCGCATCAGCCAAAAGCTTGCCAGCCTGGATACCGAGGACGTGCGCGCGCTCGCCCGCGTGGGCGCAGAGATCCGCGCCATGGTTGAGGCACAGCCGTTTCCGGCCGATCTGGAGCAGGCCATTCGCGACGAGTTCGCGCGCCTGTCGGCCGGCAACCCCAACGCCAGCTTTGCCGTGCGCTCTTCGGCCACGGCCGAAGACCTGCCCGATGCATCGTTTGCCGGTCAGCAAGAGACGTTTTTGAACGTGCACGGCATTGATGAAGTGCTGCACAAGATGAAAGAGGTGTTTGCCTCGCTCTACAACGACCGCGCCATCAGCTACCGCGTGCACAAGGGCTTTGCGCACGACGTTGTGGCCCTGTCGGCGGGCGTGCAGCGCATGGTGCGCTCCGACCTGGGCGCGGCGGGCGTGATGTTCACCATCGACACCGAAAGCGGCTTTGAAGACGTGGTGTTCATTACCAGCAGCTATGGTCTGGGCGAGACCGTGGTGCAGGGCGCCGTGAACCCTGACGAGTTCTACGTGCACAAGCCCATGCTCAAGGCCGGCAAGCAGGCGGTGATTCGCCGCAACCTCGGCTCCAAGCTGATCCAGATGGTGTTCTCGTCGCCCGAAGAAAAGGCCGCTACGGGCAAGCTGGTCAAGACGGTGGATGTGCCCGCAGAGCTGCGCAACCGCTATTCGCTGACCGACGCCGACGTGCAGCAGCTGGCCCACTATGCGCTGGTGATCGAGCAGCACTACGGCCGCCCGATGGACATCGAATGGGGCAAGGACGGTGAAGACGGCCAGCTGTACATCTTGCAGGCCCGCCCCGAGACGGTGAAAAGCCAGATGCAGGGCCAGGCCGAACTGCGCTACAAGCTCAAGGGCCACGGCCCGGTTCTGGCCGAGGGCCGCGCCATTGGCCAGAAGATCGGCACCGGCCCGGTGCGCCTGGTGCACAACATTTCCGAGATGGACAAGGTGCAGCCCGGCGACGTGCTGGTCACCGACATGACCGACCCCAACTGGGAGCCCGTGATGAAGCGCGCCAGCGCCATCGTCACCAACCGCGGCGGGCGCACCTGCCACGCTGCCATCATTGCGCGCGAGCTGGGCATTCCGGCCGTGGTGGGCTGCGGTAACGCTACCGACAAGCTGCTGGATGGCACGCTGGTCACCGTGAGCTGTGCCGAGGGCGATACCGGCCACATTTATGACGGCCTGCTGGAGACCGAGGTCACCGAGGTGCAGCGCGGCGCCATGCCTCCCATCAAAACCAAGATCATGATGAACGTGGGCAACCCGCAACTGGCGTTCGACTTCTGTCAGCTGCCCAACGAGGGCGTGGGCCTGGCGCGCCTGGAGTTCATCATCAACAACAACATTGGCGTGCACCCCAAGGCCATCCTGGACTACCCCAACGTGGATGCCGACCTGAAGAAGGCTGTGGAATCGGTTGCCCGCGGCCATGCCAGCCCGCGCGCCTTTTATGTGGACAAGGTGGCTGAAGGCGTGGCCACCATTGCGGCGGCCTTCTGGCCCAAGCCGGTCATCGTGCGCCTGTCGGACTTCAAGAGCAATGAATACCGCAAGCTCATCGGCGGCAGCCGCTACGAGCCCGAGGAAGAAAACCCCATGCTGGGCTTCCGCGGGGCGGCACGCTACGTGAGCCAGGAGTTTGGCGAGGCCTTTGCCATGGAGTGCGAGGCCATCAAGCGCGTGCGCAACGACATGGGGCTGACCAACGTGCAGGTCATGGTGCCCTTTGTGCGCACGCTGGGCCAGGCCGAGCGCGTGACCAAGCTGCTGGCGCAGCATGGGCTGCAGCGCGGGGACAACGAGCTCAAGCTCATCATGATGTGCGAAATCCCCAGCAATGCCATCCTGGCCGAGCGCTTCCTGGAGTTCTTCGATGGCTTTTCCATCGGCTCCAACGACCTGACCCAGCTCACCCTGGGTCTGGATCGCGACTCGGGCCTGGAGCTGCTGGCCGCTGACTTCGACGAGCGTGACCCGGCCGTCGAGGCGCTGATCCACCAGGCCATCAAGGCCTGCCTTGCGCAGGGCAAGTACATCGGCATCTGCGGCCAGGGGCCCAGCGACCACCCGGACTTTGCCCAGTGGCTGGCGCGCGAGGGCATCACGTCCATCTCGCTCAACCCCGACAGCGTGATTGCCACCTGGCAGCAGCTGGCAGGTTGACCCAGGAGCGCCGCAGGCCATGCCCCATCGCCGCTCACTGACGCACGACGAGCTTGCAGGGGCGCCCTTTGCCCCTGACCTGCACGATGCGCGGCATTTGTGGCTCAAGGCGGGTTTGTTGTTGGCGTGGGCGCTGGTGTCCTTCGGGGCTGCCTACTTTGCACGTGACCTGCAGGTGCAGGTGTGGCGATGGCCCCTCAATTATTGGATTGCCGCGCAGGGGGCCGTGCTGATGTTCATCGTCATCGTCGGCATCTATTGCGCGGCCATGAATCACTTTGAGCGGCAGGACAGGGCGGCGGGCCGGTCCAGCGCCGCCGACCTGCCGTCGCATGACTGAGCACGGTGCGGGGCGGGCCTACCTGGCGCGTCTGAACCGCATCCTGGCCCTGTATGTGGCCGGTCTGCTGGCCTTTGTGGCCCTGATGGCCTGGGCCGAGCAGCGCGGCCTGTCGCGCCAGTGGATCGGGCCCATTTTTCTGTTTCTGACCGTGATGGCCTATGCCGCCATCGGCGTCTATGGCCGAACCACAGACCCCGACGAATACTACGTCGCGGGGCGCCGCATTCCTCCGTTCTACAACGGCATGGCCGCCGCCGCTGACTGGATGAGCGCGGCCTCGTTCATCAGTCTGTCGGGGGCGCTGTATCTGCAGGGTTTCTCGGGTACGCCCGAGCAGCCCGGCGGACTGGCCTATCTGCTGGGCTGGACGGGCGGGTTTGTGCTGGTGGCCATGCTGGTGGCGCCCCACCTGCGGGCGATGAACCTCTACACCATTCCCGACTTTTTCCAGGTGCGCTTTGGCGGGCGCTGGCCGCGCATCATCGCGGCGCTGGCGGCGGTGCTGTGCTCGTTCACCTACGTGGTCGCGCAGATCTACGGCGTGGGCCTGATTGCCTCGCGCCTCACGGGCGTGCAGTTCGAGATCGGCATCATGCTGGGCCTGGGCGGTGTGTTGCTGTGCTCGTTTCTGGGCGGCATGCGCGCCATCACCTGGACGCAGGTGGCGCAGTATGTGGTGATCTTGCTGGCCTTTCTCATTCCGGTGTCGTGGCTGGCGTACAAGCAGTTGGGCAACCCGGTGGCGCCCGCCGTGGCTGGCACCCAGATCAGCAAGATCGCGCAGCTGGAGGACGCGCTGCTGGCCTCCAAAGTCGAGCACGAAGTGGTGGCCGTCTATCTGCAGCGTGCAATCGACTACCAGGTGCGCCTGGCCGACGTGCCCGCTGCGCTGGCGCTGGAGCGCGAGGCAGCCCGCGAGCGCATCCGCAGGCTGCGCGAACAAAACGCCGACGTAGGCCTGATCGTTGCGGCCAGCCGCGAGCTGACCACCATGCCGCGCGACGAGACCACCGCCCGTGAGCGCTGGACGCGCGAGATGCACGCCAACTACGAGCGCGCGCGCGAGCTGGGCGGCCTGCCGCGCCACAGCCAGGCCTTTGCGGGCGACCCGAACGGCACCCCGGCCGAGCGGCAGACTTTCGATCACGCGCGGCGCAACTTTCTGGCGCTGATGTTCTGCCTGATGGTGGGCACGGCGGGCCTGCCGCATCTGCTGACGCGCTACTACACCGTGCCATCGGTGGCGGCGGCGCGCACCTCGGTGGCGTGGTCGCTGTTTTTCATTGCGCTGCTATACCTCAGCGCGCCGGCGCTGGCGGTGCTGGTGAAGTTCGAGGTGATGAACAATCTGGTCGGCAGCAGCTTTGACGAGTTGCCCAACTGGCTGGCGCAATGGGCGCGGGTGGACGAATCACTGCTGTCGATCGAGGATGTGAACGGCGACGGCATTGTGCAGTTTGGCGAAGTCCGCCTGGGCGCCGACCTCATCATGCTGGCCACGCCCGAGATTGGCGGGCTGCCCTACGTCATTTCGGGCCTGGTGGCCGCGGGCGGGCTGGCCGCGGCGCTATCCACCGCGGACGGGCTGCTGCTGACCATCAGCAATGCGCTGGTGCGCGACCTGTACTTTCAGGAAATGCGCACCAAGGCAACGCCCGAGCAGCGCGTGATACTCACCAAGTTCATGCTGCTCATCGTGGCCTTGTGTGCCGCCTTCGTGGCAGCGGTCAAGCCCTCTGAGATTCTGCCCCTGGTCTCCACCTCGTTTTCCATTGCCGCATCGGCTTTTGTGCCCGCCATGGTGATGGGCATCTTCTGGCGCGGCACCACCCGTCAGGGGGCGGTGGCTGGCATGCTGGGCGGTTTGTCGGTCACTGTGTATTACATGCTGGCGCAGGTGGACGCCGTGCGCGAGCTGGTACCCGGCGCGCTGCTCATCGATGGCCTGTGGTTTGGCATACATCCCATATCGGCAGGCGTGTTTGGCGTGCCCGCAGGCCTGCTGAGCGCCTGGCTGGTAAGCCTGGTCACCCGGCCCGCCAGGGTGCAGCCTGTGCCTGCGGACGGGCTGTAGGCCTGGCCGGGTTCGGCCGGCTTGCCTTGGCCTAGGTTGAATTTGTGGGTTGCCCCTCATTCACGGCGATACACCTTTGTGTCACCCTGAACGCAAATAGTCACGAATGAGGGGACTCGATGATTCTTGCAAAGACTCCAGCGGGGCAGCAAGCGCTCAGGGAGCGTCAGGGCGTGTTGTCGCCCCGCCAGCGTTCCGCCTTCATCCTCTTTGACGGAAAGCGCACATTGGCGCATGTGCTTGAAGCCACCAGCGCCATGGGCATCACGCACGAAGATGTGCAGCTCATGATCGACCAGGGCCTGCTGGAGCGCACAGCCTCTGCCGCACCTTCTTCATCTACGTCTGCATCGCGGGCACGCGCAGCAACTGCGTCCCTGACAGATGCCGCCGCGCCACACCCGGCAGGCGAGGGCAGCGCCCGTTCATCGCGCGAGCGTTACCAGACGGCCTACCCCGTTGCCGCCGAACTCACCGCCAGCCTGGGGCTGAGGGGTTTTCGCCTGAACCTGGCGGTGGAGGGCAGCAGCGGCTTTGAAGACCTGGCGGCTCTGGCTCCCAAGATCCGCGAGGCGGTGGGTGACATGAAGTACGCCCGGCTGGAGCAGGCCTTGTTTGCCTGATGGCGCCTGAAAACAAAAAAGGGAAACTGCACAAGGCAGATTCCCTTTTTGTGTGGCGACGGGGCCGTCGCCTGGGCGTCAGCAAAGCGGTGACGCCCCTGAAACCGTCAGACGCGCTTGCGGTATTCGCCGGTGCGGGTGTCGATTTCGATCTTGTCGCCCTGGTCCACGAACAGGGGCACGGCCACTTCAAAGCCGGTGGCGATCTTGGCGGGCTTGAGCACCTTGCCGGACGTGTCGCCCTTCACAGCGGGCTCGGTCCAGGTGATTTCGCGCTCCACGCTGGTGGGCAGTTCGACCGAGATGGCCTTGCCGTCGTAGAACACCACCTCGGCGGCCATGCCGTCTTCCAGGTAGCTGATGGCGTCGCCCATGTTGGAGGCTTCGACTTCGTACTGGTTGTACTCGGTGTCCATCCACACGTACATGGGGTCGGCGAAGTAGGAGTAGGTGCACTCCTTCTTGTCCAGGATCACGTTGTCGATCTTGTCGTCGGCCTTGAAGACGACTTCAGTGCCCATGTTGTTGAGCAGGGCCTTGAGCTTCATGCGCACGGTGGCGGCACCGCGGCCGCCGCGGGCGTATTCGGTTTTCAGGACGATCATGGGGTCTTTGCCCTGCATGATGACGTTGCCTGCGCGGATTTCTTGAGCGATTTTCATGGGTTGGCTTCAGCGAGAGGTTGGGCCGCTCCACAAGTCGGGGCGGGCAGACGTGGCCCGTGGTGTTGCGCCAGGCGGGCTGCCTTCCACCCCGGCGCATGTTCCGCGGCGGGGGCGCCTGCGCGGCACGACACTGTGCCGCCTTGGGTAATGGCGCAAAGCCGCGGATTTTAGCTTTTTTCGGCTACGAACCTGAGCAGGCCTGTCAATAAATCCTGTTGCGCCAGCAGACGCGCACGCGCCGCGACCACGCAATCGCGCCACTGGGCCAGGGTGGCGGAGTCCAGTGTGGGCAGTTCGTCCGCAGTCTGTAGCCCGTTCCACAGCGCGGACCAGCGCCGAAGCGACGCAGGCGCCCGCAGCCAGTCCAGAAAGGCGATCAGCTTGGCGTGGTGGGCATCGTCGTGCTGCGGGTAGATGTGCCACACGAAGGGCTGGCCCGCCCACAGGGCGCGCACCAGCGAATCTTCGCCGCGCACAAAGTTCAGGTCGCAGGCCCACAGCATTTCGTCAAACGCTGGCTGAGGGCAGGGTAACAGGTATGAAATTGATAGCTGCTCGCGCTTGTTTTGCAATGGTTCAGCGTCAATTTGGCTCAAAATTTTCTGCTGCCAGTCGCGCACCGCCGCGCCAGCGCGCCCCGGCGTGACCAGCAGCCGCGCGTCGCCGCGCCGCTGTAGTTGCGCCAGCAGCGCGGGCAGCGCTGGCGGCTCGTAGCAAAACAGCGAGATGGCCAGCTGCTGCCCTGCCACGCCGTGGCGCGCGCGCCAGGCCGTGCGGTCGAATGCTGCCTGGCGCGCCAGCAGATCCGGCTCGCGCAGCAGGCCGCCAGTGCGATCGGTGAAGCCGGGGTAGTAAAACCAGCGCATCAGGCCCGCGCCGGGGCCGCTCATGACGGGCGAAGGCAGGCGGTGGCAGCGCTCGACATAGCTTTCGGCCGACAGGTATTCCAGATTGATCCACAAGGGTTTTGGGCCTGTAGCCTTGGTGCAATCTGCCATGGCAGCTATGAATTGCGGAGCAATTTCGCAGCCGAAGGCCTCCACCACCACGTCGCCGGGGCCGTCTGCGGGCAACTGGTGCGCCTGCGTGGGCCAGGGCAGCACTTGCACGCCGGGGGCACCTTGGGGCGCCATCCAGTCCAGCGCGCTGGCGTCGTCCACCCACAGGCGCACACGGTGGCCGCGCTGGCCCAGGTCAGCCGCCAGGCGCCAGCACACGCCGATGTCGCCAAAGTTGTCGATCACCTGGCAAAAGATGTCCCAGCGCAGGCTGGCGGTGGTGGCCGTCATGCGGCCTCCGGGGCGCAGGCGCGCAGGTGATCCACCAGCAGCCGGGTCACGCCGGATAGTGGCTCGCCACAGCGCACGCACAGCGACAGCCGCCGGTGCGCCCAAGGCTCGGCCAGCGTGATGGCGCGGATCGCCAGCGTGCCGCGGTAGATCTGTGCGCTGCCGCGGGGTATCACGCCCACGCCCAGGCCGGCGGACACCATCAGGCACAGCGCGTCGTAGCTGGTGACCTGGATGCGCAGCTTGAGCGGCATCTCCAGCTCGGCCGCCGCGCGCGTGAGCAGGTTGTTGATCGCGCTGCCCGGGTGCATGCCGACAAAGTCGCAGGGCAGGGCGTCTTGCAGCCGCACGCGCTGACGGCGCGCCAGCGCGTGTCCCGCGGGCACGATCAGCACCAGCTCGTCCTCACGGTAGGGCAGCAGGCTGATGCGGCCTTCGTAGCCGTGGTGGCTGCCGTGATTGAGGATGCCCACGTCCGCCGCGTTCTCGGCCACCGACTGGGCCACGGCCGTGCTGATCTGCTCTTGCAGCCGCACATCCACCTGCGGGTGGGCGGCCATGAAGCGCTGCAGCTCGTCCGGCAAAAACTGCGTGATGGCCGAGATGTTGGCCACCACGCGCACATGGCCGCGCACGCCGGCGCGAAAGTCCTGCATTTGCGTGGCGATGCCGTCCAGGTCGTTGAGCACGCCGCGCGCCAGGTGCAGCAGCGCGTAGGCGGCGGCGGTGGGCTCGGTGCCGCGGTTGCTGCGCGTGAACAGCTCCACGCGCAGCACGTCCTCCAGCTCGGCCAGGCGGCGGCTGGCGGCAGACGGGGCAATGTGCTCGCGCGCCGCGGCGCGGGCAATGGCGTTTTCTTCCATGACTGCGACGAACAGGCGCAGGGAGACCGGGTCGAGCTTCATGGGCGGCGATGGTACTGCGCCGGCGCGTGGCCATGCCGGTTTGCGATGGCAGCCTCGCGCTTGAGCGTTTTGCGGGCCGGCGCGCGCGCTGCATCATGCGCGCAGGATTCCAGGAGGCATATGAAACACGAGCAAGACACTGTTCAGGGCAGCGCCGCAGCCACGCCCGCGGCACTGGCCGGCGTGCGTGTGATCGAGATGGGCCAGCTCATCGCCGGGCCGTTCTGCGGCAAGACGCTGGGCGAGTTTGGCGCCGATGTGGTGAAGATCGAGGCCGTGGGCGCAGGCGACCCGCTGCGCAACTGGCGGCTCATCAAGGAAGGCACCTCCGTGTGGTGGCAGGTGCAGTCGCGCAACAAGAAGTCGGTGGCGCTGGACCTGCGCCAGCCCGAGGCGCAAACAATAGCCCGCCGCCTGATCGCTGAGGCCGACGTGCTCATCGAGAACTTTCGCCCCGGCACGCTGGAGGGCTGGGGCATGTCGCCCGACGAGCTGCACGCCCTCAACCCGGGCCTGGTCATCCTGCGCATCTCGGGTTACGGCCAGACGGGGCCCTACCGCGACCTGCCGGGCTTTGGCGTGATCGGCGAGGCCATGGGCGGCCTGCGCCACCTGACGGCCGAGCCGGGCCGCGTGCCGGTGCGCGTGGGCGTGTCGATTGGCGACACGCTGGCCGCGCTGCATGGCGCCATCGGCGTGATGATGGCGCTGTACCACCGCAAGGTGAATGGCGGCGCGGGCCAGGTGATCGACGTGGCGCTGCACGAGGCGGTGTTCAACTGCATGGAAAGCCTGATCCCCGAGTACAGCGCCTTTGGCGCCGTGCGCGAGGCCGCGGGCAGCGCGCTGCCGGGCATTGCGCCCAGCAACGCCTACCCCTGCCAGGACGGCTGGGTGCTGGTGGCCGGCAATGGCGACAGCATCTTCAAGCGCCTGATGGCCACCATCGGCCGCCAGGATCTGGCCGATGCGCCCGACCTGGCCGACAACGCCGGCCGCGTGGCGCGCGTGGCCGAGATCGACGCCGCCATTGGCGCCTGGACGCAGCAGCGCAGCGTGCAACAGGTGATGGATGCGCTGGCCGCCGCGCGTGTGCCCGCGGGCAAGGTGTACACCGCCAAAGACATTGTGGAGGACCCGCACTACCAGGCGCGCGGCATGCTGCTGACGCAGCGCACGCGCGACGGCTACGAGGTCACCGTGCCGGGCATCGTGCCCAAGCTCTCGGCCACGCCGGGCACCATCCGCACCAGCGCGCCGCGCCTGGGGGACGACACCGATGCGGTGCTGGCCGAGGCCGGGCTGACGGCCGAGCAGATCGCGCTGCTGCGCCGCAAGGGAGTGATCCAATGACGGCGGGCGTTTGGAACGGCGCCGGGCGCCGCATCACGCTGTGCGACGTGGGCCTGCGCGACGGGCTGCAGGTGGAGGCGCAGTTTGTGCCCACCGAGGACAAGATCGCGCTGGTCAATGCGCTGTCCCACGCGGGCCTGTCCAAGATCGAGGTGACCTCGTTCACCTCGCCCACGGCGATTCCCGCGCTGCGCGATGCCGAGGTGGTGATGCGCGAGATCACCCGCCGCCCCGGCGTGACCTACACCGCGCTGGTGCCCAACGCGCGCGGCGCCGAGCGCGCCATCGAGTCGCGCACCGACGAGCTGAACCTGGTCATGTCGGTCAGCGAGACGCACAACCTGGCCAACCTGCGCATGACGCGCGCGCAATCGTTCGCGGCACTGGCACAGGTGATTGCCATGGCGCAGGCCGCGCAGGTGCCGGTGAACGTGTCGCTGTCGTGCGTGTTCGGCTGCCCCATGGAGGGCGATGTGGCTGAGAGTGCCATCTGGGACCATGTGCAGCGCTTTGCCGACCTGGGCGTGCAGGGCGTCACGCTGTGCGACACCACGGGCATGGCCTTTCCCACGCAGGTGGCGCAGCTGGTGGCCGCCGCGTGCACGCGCTGGCCGGGCATGGCCTTCACGCTGCACTTTCACAACACACGCGGCATGGGTCTGGCCAACGTGCTGGCCGCCATCGACGCGGGCGCGCAGCGCTTTGACGCATCGCTGGGCGGCCTGGGCGGCTGCCCCTACGCGCCGGGCGCATCGGGCAATGTGTGCACCGAAGAGGTGGTGCATGCGCTGCAGCTCATGGGCTACGACACGGGCATCGACCTGCCCGCGCTGATCGCCGCCGCCGCCCGCCTGCCCGCGCTGGTTGGCCACGAGGTGCCCAGCCAGATCGTGCGCGCCGGCCCTCGGCTGGACTTGCACCCGGTGCCTGCGGGCTTCGACGCGATCCGCGAGCGTGCGCTGGCACGTGCGGCAAGCTGATTTTTGATGACGATTTTGACCACGATAACCAGGAGACACATCCACCATGCTCATCACCCGCAAGCAATTCACCACACTGGCGCTGGCCGCTGCAACCCTGGCCTGCGCCGGTGGCGCCGCCGCACAGGCCTATCCAGCCAGGCCCATTACCTTCATCGTGCCCACCGCGGCCGGCGGCACCACCGACATCTCGGCACGCATGGCCGCGCAGGCGCTGTCTGCCGTCATGGGCCAGTCGGTGGTGGTGGACAACAAGGGCGGCGGCAACGGCGCCATTGCGGCCAACGTCGTCAAGCGCGCGGAGCCTGACGGCTACACACTGTTCATGCAGTATTCGGGCTACCACGTCATCTCGCCCCACCTCACCCGCGCGCCGCAGTGGGATCACAAGGACTTTCAGCCCGTGGCCAACGTGATCTCGGCGCCGCAGATCATCGTGGTGCGCGACGGCCTGCCGGTAAAGACCCTGGCCGAGCTGATCGCCTATGCCAAGGCCAACCCCGGCAAGCTCAACTACGCCTCGTCAGGCAACGGCTCGCTGCAGCATGTGACCGGCGCCATGCTGGAGCAGCAGGGCGCAATCAAGATGGTGCATGTGCCCTACAAAGGCACCGGGCCCGCGCTGCAGGACCTGCTGGGCGGCCAGGTGGACCTGACGTTTGGCACCGCGCCGCCGTTCATGCCCCACATCCAGGCCGGCAAGCTGCGCGTGCTGGCCGTCACGGGCAAAGAGCGCCTGAGCAGCCTGCCCGACGTGCCCACCACCGCCGAGGCCGGCTACCCCGGCGTCAACGCCACATCGTGGTTTGCGCTGTTCGCGCCCGCGGGCGTTGCCAAGCCGGTCATCGACAAGCTGGCCGCCGACCTGAAGAAGGTGGTGGAAGACCCGGCCTTCCGCAAAAAGGCGCAAGAGCAGGGCGCCGCAGCCGACTACCTGGGCCCCCAGCAGCTGGGCGAGCGCGTGAAGGCCGACTTTGCCAGCTGGGCGGGCGTGATCAAAAGCTCGAAGATCGAGGCGGAATAAACCCCGCCCGGCCGCCCACGCCCCGCGCGGGCGGCTGTCTCCTCTACACTCTGCGCCCTTTCAGACCCAGGCGGCGCCCGGCCGCCGCGCGGCGCGTTCATGACTTCATCCCACGATCTGCCTTACCTGCGGGCCTACGCGCCCGCGCTGCAGGCCCAGGTACAGACCCTGCTGGCGCAGGACAAGCTGGGCGCGCTGCTGCAGCGCAAGTACCCCCAAGCGCATGCCGTGCGCAGCGACCGCGCGCTGTACGACTACACCCAGGACCTCAAGGCGCGTCACCTGCGCAACGCGGGCACGGTCAACAAGGTGCTGTTTGACAGCAAGATCCACGTCGTGCGCCATGCCCTGGGGCTGCACACCCACCTGGCGCGCGTGCAGGGTGGCCGCCTGGCGGCGCGGCACGAGATCCGCGTGGCCTCGCTGTTCAAGCAGGGGCCCGACGAGTTTCTGCGCATGATCGTCGTGCACGAACTCGCGCACCTGCGCGAAAAAGACCACGGCAAGGCCTTCTACCAGCTGTGCACGCACATGGAGCCGCAGTACCACCAGTACGAGTTTGACCTGCGCCTGTACCTCACGTACCTGGAAGCGGGTGGCGCGCAGTTGTGGTAGTTTGCTATTAAAAAAATAGCTATTGGCGCTTGGTGGGTAAGCGCTAGGGGCTGTTTTTGCTTGAAGTTCAGGCCACCGGCAGCGCCGCGCAGCACTGCGCGGGCAGGCCCAGCCAGCGATCGGCGGCGGCCTGCAGCGCGACCAGCTGCCCGGTGGTGTACAGCTGCACCGGCCCCGGCGCGGCGGGCTGGCCGTCTGGCGCCTGCTCGGGCGCCAGCGTGCCGGCCTGGGTGAGGATGCGGCGCGTCTGCCGCGCCACGGCGGCGCCGGTGTCAATGAGCTGCACGTCCGGCCCCACCAGCGCGCGCAGCAGATCCTTGGCAAACACATAGTGCGTGCAGCCCAGCACCAGCGTGTCGATGTCGCCGGTTTTCAGGCCAAAACTGCCCAAAGCGCCCGTGTACTGGGCGCAAAGCGCTCTTATTTTTTCCGTCGATGCGGTGGCGGGCAGGGGCTCTTCGGTGCTCTGCTCAATGGCGCGGGCCAGGCCGTCGCAGGCCTGCACCGCAAAGTGCGTGCGCGCCGAATGGTCGTTACGCAGGCGCGCAAAGCGGGCGCTGCTCACCGTGCCACGCGTGGCCAGCACGCCCACATGATGCGTCTGGCTGCACGCGGCGGCGGGTTTGAGCGCAGGCTCCACCCCGATGACGGGCAGGTCGGGCATGGCGGCGCGCAACTGCTCCACCGCGGCGGCCGTGGCCGTGTTGCAGGCCACCACCAGGGCCTTGATGCCGTGGCGCTGGCGCAGAAAGCCGGCAATCGCCAGCGTGCGCTGCTGCACAAAGGCATCGCCCTTCGCGTCGCCATAGGGCGCGTTGCCGCTGTCGGCCAGGTACACGAAATGCTCGTGCGGCAGCTCGTGGCGCAGCGCCTGCAGCACGCTCAGGCCGCCAATGCCGCTGTCGAACACACCAATGGGTCGGGCGGCGGGGGACGATGTCATGGGAGGCGTAGGCAAAAAGCGGGTGGATGCGCGGGGCGGGGCTAGAGGAGCGGCGCGGGCGGAAGCGGTGAGTATGCCTGTGCGGTGCGGCTGCTGCTGCTGCGGGGTTCTGCCGTTCACGGGCTGTGGCCTTGGTGACGGGCTTCGTGTCGCTGGGTAGTTGGGTCTGGCTGGAGTGGGCCCTGAGCCGCCATCCAGCTAGAAGCTCCAAAGCCGTCATTCAGCCAGGCCGCAAGTGCAAGGCCAAGGAGTCCAACGGGCTGGCGGTTCCTGCGGCAGCGATTTTCAGGCCTTCCAATCCCGGATGGGCATGGTCCACTTCTGACTGATGTTGCGCAGGGCCCGATAGAACAGCTTGGTCAGCGCCTCGTCACCGGGGCGGTTTTCAGCTCGCAGACTCTGCGCACGTTCGCACTGATCTTTCAGTCGTAGCCCTCCGCAGCACCTAACCCGATCAATCACGACCTAGTGACAGTCAGAGGCGGCGAGAAGTTCACTCCGTCGGCCAGGTCGGTCACGCTCAGGATCAGCGTGTGGGTGCCAGCGGCCAGCGGCTCGGAGCGCAGGGCACTATCCGGCGCCAGGGTAATGGGCCTGCCGAAGGTGATGGCCAGGCCGCCGCCGGGCTCCTGCACGGGTTCCTGGGTCTGCACGTCGTAGAGGAGGTGGAGCGGCTCCACTGTGTCACCTGCGTAGAGGTGGTGGTCCACGCGATCGGGCTGTTTGTCGGGGTCGTCCAGGTCGATATCGCGCGCGCCAATGATGGTGCACTTCGGCTCTTCCGTGTCCGGGTCGGGCTCACATTGGATCAGCAGCAGTACGATGCGCGCAGCGCTGTCGCCCGTGCGGCTTTGCAGGCGCACGGGTGCGCCGAGCATCGCTGATTCAAGGTCGCCGTCTTCGGCCGTTTGCACGCTCAGGGTGTAGAGCAGCAGGGGCTGGCCGTCGAGCTGCAACCATGCATCCGTACTGAAATAGACCGTGCCGTAGCCCTTGCCGAGCTTGCCCTCGCCGGAGACGGCAAGGGGCGTGGTTCCCGTGACTTTGACTACATTGGCATTTACGAACTGCACCTGCATCAGATCGGCCAGCTGCACACCATACCGAGAGGCGACTTCGCCTGCGATGAGTTCGCCATCGGCTTGGAGCGGCGCTACATAAATAACCGAAGGCATTTGCTGCGCTTGTTGCGTATGGCGGTCCACCAAACCCATGTACCCGGCGGGCATGCGGAATGTGTCATATAGAGCGCGCTGCTGTGCGGTGCGCTGGCCCAGAGGGAAGAAAATGCTCAGGCCTTGAGCGCTGCGGGCCTTGGAGCCGGTGATGTTGAACAGAACAGCGTCTTGCAGCGCCTGCTGCAGGGCGGCTTGCGGGCCGACGGCAATGCCCTGGTCGAATAGCAGCGCGGCAAACTGCCCCAGGTCCACCAGGTCGAAGGCTTCCTTCGTGTTCGGACTTCCCCCGAAGGCAAGGGTGCTCAGACGTGCCATGGCGACCTGCTTCCAGCGTTCGACGGTTTCGTCCTCTGCGACGGCTGCGCTTGCTGTGGCCGTACTGATGCTCTTGGCCATTTGGCGGGGCCGCTTGAACATGGGCGGCCAGAAGATGCCTGCGCTGCCTGCCTTGGCCAGCTTGGGGGCGGTGTCATGGTAGGCGTGTACCGCACGGGCCCATTCGTCCAGCCGCTCCAGCAAGGCAGGAATGCGCGCCAGGTCAATGATGCTAAAGGTGACGTTGTCGGACCCAAAAGGCACCAAGCTGCCGCCGGGGCTGCTGCGCATCTGCTTATCGTAGTAAGCAATGGCTGCCGCCCGGCCGAATTCTGGGATGCTGGGAGCGGGCTGGCGGGCGGCGGTCTCGACCAGGGTGGTCCAGTCCCAGCCCGCGCCGGGCTCGAGCTCCTGCGATGCACCCAGGTAGCGGGCGCAGGGCTGGAGCGTCTTGGCCACTTCCAGCGTAGCCATCAGGCAGGCGTCGAAGCCGATGTAGTCGAGAGTGACTCCCGTAGCGGCTCGGGCGTCCTGCAGCGCCGCCGCCATGGTGTGCATTCGCATCATCGACTCGCCGTCAGGAAAGTTTTCGTCACTACCAAAGCCGAAGTAGCCGCTGCCGTGGTTCCACAGCATCAGCATGGTACGGTCTGCCGGGTAGGTGCGCACGCCCCATGTCACAAAGTCTTGCAGCGTGCTGCCCCACACCATGTTCTGCGGGCCCAGGTCAGCCAGTTCTTTGAGCTTTCCGCCCGCAAGTTCGAAGCGCTTGACGGTCTTCCAGCTGGTGACCAGACCCGCCGGGTCGGCCTTGTCGGCCCCCCCCGTGGTGATGACAATGCGGGTGTGGGCTGAGCCCTTCGCCGCGAGCATCTCCAGCAGGTTGTCCGTGCCTGCGTTGTGTTCACTCTCCAGGTTGGAGCCCAGCAGGTAAACGAGCATCGTAGTGCTGAGCGGCGCGCTGGAGTCGGGGCCACTGCCGCCGCAGGCGGCAAGCCCTCCAGCGAGCAGGGCGGCGGCGGTGCCAAGCATGTGGCGGCGTGAGAGGTTGTGCATGGTTTTCCTCGAGGCTGTAAAGACAAACAATCAATCAATCAGTGCGGTACCAGGCCGCGCTTGAATTGGTCGATGAGCGCGCGCGCCTTCTCAGGGTTCTTGTAAACCGGGGGTGTGCTGTCCGCTGCCTTGGCCTTGGCTTCGGGCACGGCGCCTGCGGCTGGCTCTTCTCCCGCCAGCGGCTTGCCTTGGCAGGTGGTTTCGCGCTGCGCAGGCGTTTCGCCCAGCAGGTGGGCCGTTACCTTCGGGTCCACGCAGGCGTCGCTGTAGGGGTAAACGCCGTGCTGAAAGTCACCCGCCACGTACACGCGGCGGGCACCGGGCAACTGGGCGAAGAAGCGGTTGGCGTCGTCGGTGTTGGTGGCCCCGTCGTACTGCGACTGCACGAACAGCACCGGGAGCTGCTGCATGGCCGCCGGATCTGGCTTGCGCACCGAGGGGCCGCCCCAGAACGCGCAGGCATCCAGCAACAGCAGCCCGCCGAAGTGCATGGGCGCCTGCCGGGCGATGCGGCGCACCTTGGCGATCCACTCCGACAGGTCCGTCGTGCTGGGCGTGTCGTTGCAGCGGACCGCAACGCCGGTGGCGTCGTCGAGCCGGATGCTTGCCGCCCCAGGCTCCAGCCAGATGCTACGGTAGTTGTCATAGAGTTTCCATGCCGTCTTGCGCAGTAGCACGTCGCGCGGCTCATTGCCGGGGGCGAAGGCGTGCAACGCCAGCGCGTCATGCACCGCATCGGCATCCGCTGCATCCGGCACGCTGAGCAGCGCTGCGTCCAGCCCCTGGGCCGCCGCGATGTGGCTCAGGTATCCGACAGCGCTGTCGCGGCTGTAGCTCAGCCGACTCAAGGGTCCGCCCAAGACAGCCTGCACGCGGGGCGCGAGGCTGGGCATGACTGTGCGCACCTCAGCCTCGGTGGCTCCCAGGCGGAAGACGTCTGGGTGGCGCGCGGCGTAGGGTGCCAGCACCTCGTCGAACAGGCGCTGGCGCGCGGGCGGCTGCCCGTGCAGCATTTGCTCCATAGAGGCGCTGAAGTCCGTCGCGCTGTCCAGCACCATGCGGCCCACCTTTTCAGGGAACAGGCTGGCGTACCACGCACCGAGCCAGGTGCCGTATGAGTAGCCCAGATAGTTGAGCTTCTCATCGCCCAGCAGGCCACGAAGCAGATCCATGTCGCGTGCCGTGGCGTCGGTGTTGATGTACGGCGTGACGGGGTTGCGCGCGCAGGCTTCGGCCTGCTTGCGGCCGTTGTAGTGCACGTTGGCGATGTTCTCGGGCGTGTCCCACCCCGCCGCGCTGTAGTCCACGAAGCGCGTCAGCTCGTTGGTGGCACAGGACAGCCGTGTGCTGGCCCCCACGCCGCGCGGCGAGAAGCCCACCATGTCGTATTCATCCAGCAGCCGCAACTGCTGTGCGCCCAGGGAACTGGCGGGATTGCTGTCCGCGAACGCAGCCCACAGATGCAACGTCATGGAAAGCCCGTCGCCGCCCGGCCCGCCGGGGTTGAAGAAAAGCACGCCGCGCCGCGCCTCGGGCCGGCCTGCCGCCATGCGCATGACCGCCAGGGAGACATCGCCGCGCTGGGGCTCGCTCCAGTCCATCGGCGCGCGCACCTGGGCGCACTGCAGCCGCCCGGCGGGCTGCTCGATGCTCATGGGCCTGCCCAGAATGGTGGAGTCGCATTCGGCCCAGTGCACGGTCTGCGTACGGTATTCGTTCAGTGGGTCGGGCGAGCCGCCGCCGCAGGCAGTGAGGGCAGCAGTCAGGGCCGTGGCTGCAAGCCAGCGGGCGGGGTGGGGAGCGATGGGGGAGAGCACCAGGCAGATTCCTTATTTGATAGCAATCAGCGCTTTCCAGTAAAGCGCCAGAGGCCAGAAAGCACCTCAAAAGATGGGTGTGCGTGGCGCGGAATCGTAGGGACTTGTGACCGGCTGCGGTATCCCTGAGATTGGTTAATTTGGGGGGTGTATCCACAAATTACCCAATCTCAGGGATACGCGGGGGCGGCCCGCTGGCCTACCATTGAGCTTGTTTCATTTTGGTTGCCAGCACCATGTCTCCCCCCGTCAACGATCCCATCCTGCCCGCACCTGTGCTGGTGGTGGAAGATGAGCCGCTCTTGCAGCAGCGCCTGCGCGGGGTGTTGAGCGCGCTGGGCTACCCGCCAGACGCGCTGTTGTTCGCCGCCACGCTGGCCGAGGCGCGCACCTGCCTGGCACAGCAACCTGTAGCGCTGATGCTGGTGGATTTGCATTTGCCCGACGGAGACGGCCGCGAGTTGATCGTGCAATTGCGCGCCGATGACCCCGGCGTGGGCATCCTGGTGGTATCGGCCTGGAGTTCGGAAGAGGCCATTTTGGGCGCGCTGCGCGCGGGAGCCACGGGCTACGTCCTCAAGGAGCGCGACGACATGGAGGTAATGCTGTCCATCCGCAGCGTGCTGCGCGGTGGAGCTCCCATCGACCCGTTCATCGCACGGCGTATTCTGGAGTTGCTACCCGCTTCGGCGGCGTCAGGCGCGGTATCGTCGCCGCCAGAGAACTGCCTCAGTGACCGCGAAAACGAAATCTTGCAGTTGGTGGCCAGCGGACTGTCGAACCGAGAGATCGCGCAGCAGCTGTTCCTGTCGCGCTACACCGTGGAAAGCCACGTCAAGCGCGTCTATCGCAAATTGGCGGTGTCATCGCGCACGGGCGCGGTGCGTGAGGCACGTTCGCGCGGGTGGCTGGGCTGATGCGGCTGCTGATGTGGCTGGCACTGGTGCTGTGGCTGCCAGCCGGGGTGTTGGCCAATACCTGCGCACCGCGCATTGTGTCGGTGCAGGCTGCACCAGCACTCGATGGAGCCCGGCCTCTGACCGGGTGGGTGAACGTGACCTTGCCCGACACGTGGACCATCCGCTGGCCCGCGCACGGCGACTCAGGCTGGTACCGCATCGATTGGGAACGTGGCTGTGAGAATGGCGAACCCGTTGCTCTGGGCATTGACGGCATCAGCGTGGCGGGCGAGGTGTACAGCAACGGCGATCTGCTGTGGCGCGACGCCTTCCTGGTGGAGCCGTTGTCGCGCAGCTGGAACGTTCCGCGGTGGTGGGTGCTGCCCGAATCAGGCCTGCAGCCAGGGGTGAATACCGTGTGGGTGCGCGCTGTGGGGCCGGCGGCATTGGGGCCAGGCCTGCGCGGGGTGCGCCTGGGCGACCCATCCACGGTGGCGGCTCAGCACTATCGCACCCAATGGCGCCAGCGCACGCTGTACCTGATCAACGCGGTGCTGTGCGGTATGGCGGGCACGCTGTTCTTGGTGGTGTGGGCACTGCGCCGCAAGACCCCGGCCAGCGCAGCCTACGGCTGGTTCGGACTGATGGCGTTGACGTGGCTGATCTATCTGACCACCTATCTGGCATACACGCAGTGGCCTTGGCCCGATTCGATCACCCGCAGCCGTTTCAGCATGGTGGCCATGGTGGGCTATGTGCTTTCAGCCTGCTTTTTCACCCTGCGCTTCGGCGGGCAAAGGCTGCCCCGCGTGGAGCAAGCGCTGTGGGCTCTGGCAGCAGTGGGCGCGGGCACGGCGGTGCTGGTACCAGACGATATCGCGGGGCCCTGGTTTGGCAAGGTGTGGCAAGGGGCCATGTGGGTTTTCATTGCCAACTGTCTGCAGTTCCAGTGGCACGCATGGCGCCCCCAGACCGAGGGGCGCAAGCCCCTGCACATGCTGCTGGCATTGTGTTGGCTGGCGGTCACGGCGCTCACAGTGACCACACTCATCCCTGGGGTGGACCGCTGGAACGTGGCGCGAAACTGGGCAGCATTCAGCGGCTTGCTGGTGATCTCGCTGGTGATGTTGCTACTGGGTGCGCAGCTCATGCAGCGGGTGCGCAGCGTGGAGCGCTTCAACCGCGCACTGACGAAGGGCGTTACCGAAGCCCGTGCCGAACTGGCGCAGGCCCTGGCCCGCGAGCACGCGCATGCGCTGGAGCGCACCAGATTGCAGGAGCGCATGCAGCTTGCACACGATCTGCACGATGGTCTGGGCGGCAGCCTGATGCGCAGCATGGCGCTGCTGGAGCAGGCGCCCCAACCCTTGCCCAATGAGCGCGTGCTTTCATTGCTGAAGGTGCTGCGCGACGACCTGCGCCAGGTGATCGACCAAGGCTCCAGTGCCGGCGCACAGGTACCCGATACGCCGGTGCAATGGGCCGCGCCGCTGCGCCACCGGTTTACCGGTATCTTTGATGAAATGGAAGTGACGTCGCACTGGGACATGCCGTTGCAATGGCAGGGCCGCCCCAGCGCGCTGCAGTGCCTGGGCCTGACGCGGCTGGTAGAGGAGGCGTTGTCGAACACCATCAAGCACAGCCGGGCGCGGCAGGTGCGCGTGAGATGCACGCAGCCGCAGCCCGGTGTGTTGTGCCTGCGCATTGAGGATGACGGCGTGGGATTTGACGTGCAGGCCGTGCAACAAGCCGGGCTGAGCGTGGGCATGCGCAGCATGGCCGCTCGTGCCGAGCGCATGGGTGGCACGCTGGAAGTCACATCGGGTGCGACGGGCACGGTGGTGAGCCTGACTTTGCTATTGAAAAAATAGCCACCTGCCTCGAATGAAAAGGGCGAATTCAATTTCAAGCGTGTGGCTACTTCGTGCTGCCGTACTGGGCCATGCAATTGCCCCGCACGCAAAGAGGTGGCATCCGACAAGCGGGTGTCAGCGCTTTTGTGTCACGCAAACGGCTGGGGCTTGGCAGTGAGGATCCATGAAGTAACAGATCGCTTGCGCCAACTCGGCAACGCCGATGAAGGCACTACCGCGCTTGATTCACAAGTTGATTTACCCCGCCCGCGCGCCGCACTTTCATAGCCACCGCATTCACCGGACAGCGGCATGCCACTAGCCAACATCAAGCCCACCAAGGTCGAATGAGGTTTGCGGCTGCGATAGGGCACAGGGCAGGAGGTAGTGCACCCTGGTGTGCATCGTTCGTCAGTTCAGGTCCCCATGACCCTCAAATTACCTGAAACCAGGGAATGACAGGTACCAAGATTCATTCGAACATACCTGCTTCACCATCAAAACCGAGTCCACTCATGAAAAAAAACATATTGTGTGCAGCCTTGGCGGCTGCTTTCCTCAGCGCCTGTGGTGGCAGCGATGACCGTAACGATGAGAGCAAGCTGGCCCCCGGCGACGAGTTCACCACTGAGTTGAGCCTGGACGACACACTGACAGAAACCTCGACCTATCGCGTTTACGGCCTCAGCAACAGCGGCCAGCTGGTAACCACCAGTGACGACCTCGCGAGCGACGGGCTTATCCCCATTGAGGTCAGCCGCATCAACGCCAAGACGCAGGCAGCCGCCGATGCCGTGCCCGATGTGGCAGCGATCCAGGCCTTCGTATCTCAACTGTGGGCTGAACTGGGCAAGCGATACGGCGTACAGGACGCCAGCAAGCTGGCGCAAGAGGTGCATGACCTGGATATTTCGCTGGCCACCATTTACACGGATTACCGCAACTCCGGGCTGAGCCTGCCGGAGTTCGTCGATTTCTACGAAACACTGGATGCCCACCCGACGCTCGACAAGACCGGCAAAGTCGAGGCGGAATTGAGCCAGTTTCTGAGCAATGCCCAGATCACCCCCAGGCAGCTTCTCGATTTGCTGCATGCGCATGGCAGCAACTGGCAGCAGTTTCTGGCCCTGATGGCCTCGCGCCAGGACGATTTCAGCAGCCTGTATGACCACTATGGCAAGGCCGCCACGGACATTTCGACCTTTGTGCAGGGCTATCTGCAACCGCAGACCAAGGCGCTCAAGAACGCCGCTACCGCCATCGCGGTAGCAAAATTCGGCTGGGATGTCATCAAGGACAACCGCCCCCAAACCGTCGCCACGGGGGCCTTCACACGCGCACTGGCCTCGAGCGACCCCCAGTGGGACAACTATGCCCGAGCCAAGTCCGGCACCTCGCAGGTTGTGACGCTCAAGACCAAAGGAGTCATTCCGGTTACCCAAACCGAGGTCAAGTTCGCTCTGACGGGCTACTACGGCGCCGAACACTCCAGCATTGGCGGCCACTGGTTGCCCCTGATGAACATGGACGTGAAGGAGGTATACGCCATCATCTCCTGGAAGGTCAACGCCAAGGCGAGTGTGACCCTGCCCGTGAACGTGGGAACGGTAGCCGCCCCCATTCCCGAAATTCCGGTACTTATGGAGATCAACACGTCCGGCGTGTTCCAGAACGACACCAAAAAATACGAGTTCCGCGCCAATGGCAAGGACGGCTTTCGCTACATCGGACAGAAGAAGTAACCCGATGCCCCGCGCGGCCCGGTGAAAATCGAATGTGGCGAAAATTTGGGCCAAACCAACGCCTGCGCCGCGCAGCCGGTTACCTCAAACGTTGAATTTCTGCTTCTTGATCCCACCAGCGGCGGCTCTTGGCTGTACCAGGTCGTCCGCCACACGCAACTCCAGCTTCTCCCCCCACGCCCGCGCAGCGCCCTAGAATCGCCGGTTCGTCGAAAGAACCGTCATGGCCAAGGCCATGAAAGGCTTTCATTCTTGAAACCCAACGGGGTGAAGATGAACAAGCCTTTCGTTTCCCTGTGTCCCGAGATCACTCGGGCCAATGCGCTGACTTTGATGGACTGGTTGGAGGATGAGGGCGTGACCCGCTACCTGAGCGATTCGCGCCATGTCTCCCGGTTCATCGAGCAGGTGATCGGCCGGGTTCAGCTGCCGATCCTCACCCATCTTTTCAACCAGGGCGGCCGCTTCTTCATGGCCTATGACCGGCATGACGTGCCCGTGGGCTTTGTGCGCCTGGTCAAGAAGGGCGCGGACTGCGAGATGGTCCTAGTGATTGGCAACCGCGACAACTGGGGCCGCAGGCTGGGCGCCAGCGCCCTCCGCGAGGGCATGAAGCTTGCCTTCTTTGACATGCGGGCTGACAGGCTCATCGCCAAGATCCACCCGGACAACGCGCGGTCGCTGAAGGCGTTTTTGCGCAGCGGTTTCTTGCTGGAAAGCGAAACGCCGACGATGAAGTCTTTTGCCATGCCCGCGGATCGCTATCTGCGGCTGCTGCGCGAAAGCCCGGCGCCGCACATGCCCGACGTCTATATCACCGAGTTCGACCGGGCGCGGCTCAAGAGCCTGGTTGAGCTGGAGGCGGGCGCAGAGATTTTTGAGCTGGAGCACGAGATCGAGCGGGCCATCGTCGTCGATCCGCAGCAGGTGGCGGACGATGTCGTCACGATGAACTCCAAGGCCTTGCTGGAGGTGGACGACAAGGAGGTGGAGGTGGCGCTGGTGTACCCGGAAGATGCGGACGACCATGCCGGCAAGCTGTCGGTCTGCTCGGGCATCGGCACCGCGATCCTGGGCTACAAAGAGGGCGACGCCTTCAGCTGGCGCATTCCGAACCGCACCTGCCACATCCGGATCAGAAAGGTGCTGTACCAGCCCGAGGCCGCGGGCGATTTTCACCTGTAGGCGCGCACCGCAGCACAGGCCGGCGCCGTGGTGCGGTGCATGGGGCGTGTTCAGGGCGCGCTCCTGGTTAGGGCGGCCGGGGCGTGGTGGGCTTTACTCTGCGCCGCCGCGGCGAAACACCAGCAGGCGGTTGTTGGCGGGCATGGCGTGGTCGTGCGCCAGCGCCAGACCATGCTGCGCCGCCAGTGCCACGATGTCTTCAAAGTGGCGGATGCCGCTGCGCGGGTCGCGCTGGCGCAGCCACGCATCAAAGTCGCGGTTGCTGTCGCTGGTGTAGGTGCCGCCGTAGTTGAAGGGGCCGTACAGCGCCAGCACGCCGCCCGGCGGCAGATGGGCGCCCGCCAGCGCAAACAGCCGTTGCACCAGCGGCCAGGCCACGATGTGCGCGGTGTTGCTGCTGAAGACGCCGTCGAAAGGCGTGCCATCTGGCCCGCCCTGTGGCCAGTCGCTGTGGGCCAGGTCCAGCAGCAGCGGCGGGCGCAGGTTGGGCGCCGGGTGCTGCGCATGCCAGGCGCGAATGGCGGCGTGGTTGTCCGCCAGGTCGCTGGTTTGCCAGATGAGGTGCGGCAGGCGCGGCGCAAAGTACACGCTGTGCTGGCCCGTGCCCGAGCCCACCTCCAGCACCTGCCGCCGGTCGGCAAAGGCCTGCTGCAGCACGGCCAGGATGGGCGTCTGGTTGTTCTCGCAGGCTTGGGAAAACGGCAGCGGGTGGGGCAGGGGATGCGGCACGGGGTGCGACACGGGTTGCGTCATGGCGGCTGTGTCAGCGCAGGGGCATGCCTCAGGCCCGCGCAATGCAGGCGGCAATGGCTTCGCCCACCTGCGTGGTGTTGGCCGTGCCGCCCAGGTCGGGTGTGCGCGGGCCGTTTTTGATGACCTCTTCGATGGCCGCCACGATGGCGTCGTGCGCTGCGCGCCCGGCGCCCTGGCCGTGGGTCAGAAAGTCCAGCATCAGCGCGCCCGACCAGATCATCGCGATGGGGTTGGCAATGTTTTGGCCGTAGATGTCGGGCGCCGAGCCGTGCACCGGCTCGAACAGGCTGGGAAAGGTGCGCTCGGGGTTCAGGTTGGCCGATGGCGCCAGGCCGATGGTGCCGGTGGTGGCGGGCCCCAGGTCGCTCAGGATGTCGCCGAACAGGTTGGTGGCGGCCACCACGTCAAAGCGCCCAGGCTGCAGCACGAAGCGCGCGGTGAGGATGTCGATGTGCTGCTTGTCCAGCGCCACATCGGGGTAGTGCTGGTGCATGGCGTCGGCCTGCCTGTCCCACCAGGGCATGCTGATGGCGATGCCGTTGCTCTTGGTGGCCAGGGTGACATGCTTGCGCGGGCGGCTTTGCGCCAGCTCGAAGGCAAACTTCAGCAGCCGCTCGGCGCCCTTGCGGCTGAAAACCGACTCTTGAATCACGATCTCGCGGTCGGTGCCTTCGTACATGATGCCGCCCAGCGAGGTGTATTCGCCCTCGGTGTTCTCGCGCACCACCAGGTAGTCGATGTCGCCGGGCTTGCGGCCCGCCAGCGGGCAGGGCACGCCCTCAAAAAGGCGCACGGGGCGCAGGTTGATGTACTGGTCAAACTCGCGGCGAAACTTGAGCAAGCTTCCCCACAGCGACACATGGTCGGGCACGGTGGCGGGCCAGCCCACGGCGCCAAACAGGATGGCGTCCATGCCGGCAAGCTGCGCTTTCCAGTTGGCGGGCATCATCTGGCCGTGCTGTGCGTAGTAGTCGCAGTGTGCCCAGTCAAAGTGGTGAAGCTCCAGCGCCAGCCCAAAGCGCGCTGCGGCGGCCTGCACGGCGCGCAGGCCCTCGGGCATGACTTCGCGGCCAATGCCGTCTCCAGCGATGACGGCGATTTTTTGCGGGGCGGACATGGGCGTTTTCTCCTTGGATTGATGCTCGAATCAGCCGTGAGGCCAATAAAAACCGGCGGTATGTGCTCTTCTTTCAGGAGCTTTTGTCCGCCGGTCCGGGGGCTGGGAGCGCTTATCCGGCCAGCGCGGCCTTGACGGCGGCAGACACCTGGCCCATGTCGGCCTTGCCGGCCAGGCGGGTCTTGACCACGCCCATCACCTTGCCCATGTCGCCGGGGCCCTTGGCTCCGATCTCACCCACGATGGCTTGCACGGCGGTGGCCACTTCTTCGGCCGACATGCGCTCGGGCAGGTAGGCCTGCAGCACGGCCAGCTCGGCCTTTTCCTTGTCGGCCAGGTCCTGGCGGCCCGCGCCCTCGAAGGCGGTGATGCTGTCCTTGCGCTGCTTGATGAGCTTGTCCACGATGGCGACGATGGCCGCGTCATCCAGCGTGATGCGCTCGTCCACCTCTTTTTGCTTCATCGCCGCCTGCAGCAGACGGATGGTGCCCAGGCGCTCGCTATCTTTGGCGCGCATGGCGGTTTTCATGTCTTCGGTGATCTGGTCCTTGAGGCTCATGGTGGCTTCCTTTTTTGGTCAGGCAGAGACAGAGGGTTTGCGCAAAGCCTTGGTGGCAAGGCGCTGTAACTTACGCCAGAAAGGCTTTTTGCAGACCTTGAAAAAACAAAAAACCCGCGCTTGGCGTCCCTAGCGCGGGTTTTGTGGGCGAAATCCGTGAACGGACGGCGCCGGGCTGTGCTTAGTACAGCTTCTTGGGCAGCTGCATGCTGCGCACGCGCTTGTAGTGGCGCTTGACGGCGGCAGCCTTCTTGCGCTTGCGCTCGGCGGTGGGCTTTTCGTAGAACTCGCGGGCGCGCAGGTCGGTCAGCAGACCCAGCTTTTCGATGGTGCGCTTGAAGCGGCGCAGCGCCACGTCATAGGGTTCGTTTTCTTTTACACGGATGGTGGTCATTAGCTCATGTATTTCAAATATGCCCGCAGAGGGTTTTCGGGAAGATCGGGCCCAAAAGCCATGCGCGGCGGTTTTGCCCCGTCTCTAACTAGTATTTGGCCGACGAGGCTTTGCCAGCAAAGCGGGCGATTATAGCGGGCCAACCGTGGCGTGGCAAAGGCCGCCTGGAGGCAGCGCCTGCGCGCAGGCTGCAGCGCTGGCCCAGGCCCACTGGAAGTTGTAGCCGCCCAGCCAGCCGGTGATGTCCACCACCTCGCCGATGAAGTACAGGCCCGGCTGGGTTTTGCATTCCATGGTCTGCTGCGACAGCGCGCGCGTGTCCACGCCGCCCAGCGTGACCTCGGCTTTCTTGTAGCCCTCGGTGCCGGTGGGCGTCAGTTGCCAGCGCGCCAGCTGATCGGCCAGGCGCGCCAGGGCCTTGTCGGCGGTTTCGTTGATGGGGCGCTGCCAGTCCGCGCTCTGGCTGGCCCAGGCGTCGGCCAGGCGGCTGGGCACCAGGGCGGCCAGTTCGTTGGCGATCAGCTTGCGCGATCGCGCCTTGGCCTGCGCCAGCGCGGCCGGCAGATCCACGCCCGGCGCCAGATTGACGGACAGCGGTGTGTCCGGCTGCCAGTAGCTGGAGATTTGCAGCACCGCCGGGCCCGACAGCCCGCGGTGCGTGAACAGCAGGTCCTCCAGAAAGGCCATGCGCTCTTTTTTGGCGCCGGTGCTGATCTCCACCGGCAGTGCCAGGCCTGCCAGCCGCGCGTAGGGCGCCCACGCCTCGCCGTCAAAGGTCAGCGGCACCAGGCCGGGCCGGCGCTCCACCAGCGGCAGGCCAAACTGCTGCGCCAGCCGGTAGCCCAAATCGGTGGCGCCGATCTTGGGGATGGACAGCCCGCCTGTCGCCACCACCAGGCTGCGCGTCAGCACGGGGCCGCGGTCGGTATCAATTTGATAGCTGCCAGCGCTTTCCCCGCTTGCCTCATCAGCCAAAAAGGCTACTTTCTTGACGTTGCAAGGCTGCCAGCGCTGCACCCCGCCGTCGGCGCATTCGGCCAGCAGCATGGCGATGATGTCCTCGGCCGACCTATCGGCAAACAGCTGGCCCTTGTGCTTTTCGTGGAATGCAATGCCGTGCTTTTGCACCAGCGCGATGAAGTCTTGCGGCGTGTAGCGCGACAGGGCAGAGCGGCAAAACTGCGGGTTCTGCCCCACAAAGTGCTTGTGCGGCGCGCGCACGTCCAGGTCGCGGTTGGTGAAGTTGCAGCGCCCGCCGCCCGAGATGCGGATTTTTTCGGCCACCTTGTCGGCGTGGTCGATCAGCAGCACCTTCAGCCCGCGCTGACCCGCCTGCGCGGCGCAAAACAGGCCGGCGGCGCCGGCGCCGATGATGACGGCATCAAAAAAAGCAGTGGACACGGTGCGGCAACCTGGCGGGCAAAGCCGGTGATTGTCGCCCAGCGCCGCCATGCCGCGTTCATGGGCGCTTTTTACAATCGGCGCATGCACCTACCCTCGCACCAACTCAGCATGACCGTGCTCATGTCGCCCGACATGGCCAATTTTTCCGGCAACGTCCACGGCGGCGCCATTCTCAAGCTGCTGGACCAGGTGGCCTATGCCTGCGCCAGCCGGTATTCGGGCAGCTACGTGGTCACGCTCAGCGTGGATCAGGTGATGTTTTTGCAGCCCATCCATGTGGGCGAGCTGGTGACCTTTCTGGCCAGCGTCAATCACACGGGCAAGTCGTCGATGGAGATCGGCATCAAGGTGGTGGCCGAGAACATCCGCAGCCAGGTGGTGCGGCACGTGAACAGCTGCTTTTTCTCGATGGTGGCGGTGGACGATGCCGGCAAGCCCACGGCCGTGCCCGCGCTCACGCCCATCAGCTTTGATGAGCGCCGCCGCTGGGAAGCCGCGCTGCTGCGCAAGGCCCTGCGCAAAGAGCAGGCGCAGCGCTTTGCGCAAATCCGCCAGACGGCGCAGGCCAGCGCCGCGGTCTGAAAGACTGAGCGGCCACAGCGGTCAGCGCGTCAGAAAACCCCGCCGCCTGCAGCCTGCGCGGGCGCGCTTGGCGCTTGCGCCACGGCCTGGATGCCGCGCACCACGTCGCCAATCACGATCACCGAAGGGCTGGCCAGCCCTTCGCGCGCAATGGTGGCCTGCAGTTGGCCCAGCGTGGTCACTGCATGGCGCTGCTGCGGCAGGCTGACGTACTGAATCACGGCGGCGGGCGTGTGCGCGGGCAAGGCGGTGAGCAGCTCGTGCTGGATGTGGGCGCAGCCCGCCACTCCCATGTAGATGACCAGGGTCAGGCGTGCGTCGCGTGCGGTGGCGGCCAGTTGGCGCCAGTCGGTGCCGCTGCTGCCTGGCTTGTGGTGCCCGGTGATGAACACGACGCCATGCGCATGCTCGCGGTGCGTGAGCGGCGCGCCCAGCAGCGTCATGCCCGCCAGACCCGCGGTGATGCCGTTGACCACCTGCACGGCTATGCCCGCGGCGCGCAGGTGCTCCACCTCCTCGCCGCCGCGGCCAAAGATGAATGGATCGCCCCCCTTCAGGCGCACCACCGTCTCGCCACCCTGCACGGCCTGCACCATCAGCTTTTCGATGAACGCCTGGGGCGTGCTTTTGCAGCCGCCGCGCTTGCCTACGTGCACAACGCGCGCGCTGGCCGGAGCCAGCGCCACGATGGCGTCGCTCACCAGGTCATCGACCAGCAGCACGGTGGCCGCCTGAATGGCCTTGAGGGCCTTGAGGGTGAGCAGCTCCGGGTCGCCGGGGCCGGCGCCCACCAGGGTGCAGCTGCCGGCGCGGGATGAAAAAGGGTGTGCGGTCATGACAGGGCCTGTGTGGTGATTTGATGGCTCATGCGCACGATATGTTCCACCTGCTGGCGCAGCGCGTCAGGCACGGGTGCGTTGCCCGCCAGCACGCGGCGCGTGTAGGCGGCAGTGGTGGCCACGTCAATCTCGGCCGGCAGGCCGGGCACCTCGTCGGCCGTGCCGGGCTGCTGTTCTTGCAGCAGGTGGTGCGTGCCGGCAATGAAGGCGTCGTAGCGCGGCGAGCGGCGTGGGTCGGCGGCTACCTCGCCCTCCAGCCCGCGCGACAGCAGTGCGTGCGCGCCCAGCGCAGTGAAGGTGGCGCGCAGCATGTCGAAGTATTCCGGGTGGGTGTAGCTGCTCACCACCAGCGCCAGGCCGGCGCAGGGGTTCATCAGCTTGGCCACGCTATGGCCAGGGTTGCGCAGGCCGATCACCTCGCGCACTGCCAGCAGGCGCGCCAGTCCTGGCAGCAGCGCGGCCGTGTGGATGTGGGCCACGCTGCCAGGTGCTATTTTTTCAGGAGCTTCCAGCGCTGGTATGTCAAGGGCTGACAGCACGTCCGACGTAATAACGCGGCGCGCCTCGGTGCGCATGCCGTGCACCAGCACGGGCAGGCCCTCGCGCGCCAGCAGCAGCGCCAGCAGCGGCGTGAGCACCGGCAGGCGGCGCGCGCCGTTGTAGCTGGGCAGCACGATCAGCGGCTGCCCGCCCGCGCAAGCCGGGATGGCGGCGATGCGCGCATGCACCGCGTCCAGAAAGCCGCACATCTCTTCGGCCGTCTCGCCCTTGATGCGCATGGCCACGCAGAAGGCGCCGACTTCCAGGTCGGTCACCTGGCCGTCGAGCACCTGGCCGAACAGGTCGGCGGCCTGCGCGCGGCCCAGCGCCCTGGCGCCGCGCGCGCCGCGGCCAATGTCCTTGATGTAGTGGCTGATGCCCATGTTGGCGGGAAAAGGTGAGGGAAGAATTTGCATATTCTCCCGCATGACTGATAACTAGTCGTTATATGCAAGCGTGGTGGCAGCGCGTCGGTGGTCTTGCACGAAATGATGCGAGAAAATGCTGCCAGCGCTTATCAATCAAGCGCTGGCAGCTATTAAATCAGGAGTAAAGGCGGGAGGTGAATCAGGCGCTCTGGATCAGCCGCCGCCCGGCGCTGATGCGTTTGCGGCCTCTGCAGCGTCTGCCGCCCACTGCCCGCCCAGCACCTTGTAGAGCGTGACGCGGTTCACCTGCTCAGCCAGTTGCAGCGTGATTTGCGCCTGCTGGGCTGCGTACAGCTGGCGCTGGGCGTCCAGCACCGCCAGGTAGCTGTCGGCACCCAGGCGATAGCGGGCGTCAGACAGCTCCAGCGTGCGCTGGGTGGCGGCCACCAGCGATTGCTGGGCGGCCAGGCGCTCGTCCAGCGTGGCGCGGTCGGCCAGGGCGTCGGCCACTTCGCGAAAGGCCGTCTGCACGGTTTTCTCGTACTGGGCGACGGCGGTGCCCTGCGTGGTTTCGGCCACGCGCAGGCTGGACTGGTTGCGGCCCGCGTCAAAAATCGGCAGGCGGATCTGCGGCGCAAAGCTCCAGGTGCCATTGCCGCCGCCAAACAGGCCCGACAGCTCGTTGCTGGCCGTGCCCACCGAGGCGGTGAGCGTGATTGACGGAAAGAACGCCGCACGCGCCGCGCCGATGTTGGCAGTGGCGCCCTGCAGCGCATGCTCGGCCGCACGCACGTCGGGGCGTTGCAGCAGCGCGCTGGAGGGCAGGTGCGCGGGCACGCCCAGCAGCACCGTGGCGGGCGCTGCGGGCGCGGCCAGGGCCGGGACGGCGGCGCGGCCCTGGCTGGCGGTGGCGCCCGTGTCGTTGGGTGCGTCAACGCCGGTGTCGGTGCCCATGTCTATGCTTGTGGCGGCCACGCTGCCGGGCAGCAGCGCATCGGGCACGGGCGCGCCCGCCAGCAGCGTCAGGGCATTGCGGCTGCGCGCCAGTTGCGACGCCAGGGCAGCCGCGTCCACGCGGGCGGTGTCTGCGCTGGACTGCGCCTGCGCCAGCACCAGGGCCGAGGCGGCGCCCAGCTCGTAGGCGCGGCGGGTCAGCTGCAGTGCGTGCTGGCGGGTGCGCAGCGTCTCGCGCGCCAGCTGCAGGCGGCGCGCGTCGGCATCGATCAGCAGCCAGGCGTTGATGACCTCCGCCACCAGGCTCAATTGCACGCTGCGGCGGTTCTCCAGCACACGAAAGAACTCTTGCAGCGCGGCGTCGTTCAGGTTGCGCACGCGGCCAAAAAAGTCGATTTCGTAGCTGCTGAAGCCCAGCGTGGCGCTGTACTGGCCGCTGGTGTTGGCGCGGCCCGCGGTGGTCAGGTCGTCGGCCGTGCGGGCGCGGCTGCCGGCGCCCGCCGCGTTGACGGTGGGAAAGCGGTCGGCCTGCGTCACACCGTACTGGGCGCGAGCGCGCTCGATGGCCAGCACCGCCATGCGCAGGTCGCGGTTGTTGGCCAGCGCCATGCCCACCAGCTCGCGCAGGCGGGGTTCTTGCACAAAGTCCTGCCACTGCATGGGGCCGTCCTCCGTCAGCGGCACGGCGGTGGCGGCGGCAGCGGCAGCGGAGGGCAGGGCCAGCGTGGGCGTCACGGCATCGGGCACGGGCAGGGCCGGCGTCTGGTAGCGCGGTGCCAGGTTGCAGCCGGCCAGCAGGGCGCATGCCAGCGCGACGAGCGAGGCGCGATGAAGTTTGGGGGTGTGGCGCGTCATGCTGCGCCCTCCGGTTGTGGTGCGGCAGGCGGGGCTGCATCGCCCTCGCGCGAGCGGCTCTTGAACCAGCTGCGGATCAGCAAGAAGAACACCGGCACCATGAAGATGCCCAGTACGGTGGACGCCACGGTGCCGCCCAGCACGGCCGTGCCGATGGCGTTGCGCCCGCCAGCGCCCGCGCCGGTGCCAATGGCCAGCGGCACCACGCCAAAGCCGAAGGCCAGCGAGGTCATCAGAATGGGCCGCAGCCGCATGCGCACGGCTTCCAGCGTGGCGTCGAACAGCGGTTTGCCTTTCTCTTGCAACTGCACGGCAAATTCGACGATCAGGATGGCGTTCTTGGACGCCAGGCCCACGGTGGTGATCAGGCCCACCTGAAAGTACACGTCGTTGGCCAGACCGCGTGTCCAGGTGGCCAGCAGCGCGCCCAGCACGCCCAGCGGCACGGCCAGCATCACCGACACGGGCACCGTCCAGCTTTCGTACAGCGCGGCCAGGCACAAAAACACGAACAGGATGGAGATGGCATACAGCAGCGGCGCCTGCGCGCCCGACTGGCGCTCTTGCAGCGACGCGCCCGTCCACTCATAGGCAATGCCGGGCGGCAGGCTCTTGAGGATGTCCTGCACCACGGCCATCGCCACGCCCGAGCTCACGCCAGGCGCGGCGCTGCCCACGATCTCATAGGCAGGGGCGCCGTTGTAGCGCATGAGCTGCGGCGATCCATAGGCCCAGTAGGCCCTGGAGAAGGCGCTGAAGGGCACCATTTCGCCGTTCTTGTTGCGCACCGTCCATTTGCCGATGTCCTGCGGCAGCATGCGGTGCGGCGCGTCGCCCTGCACGTACACGCGCTTGACGCGGCCGTTGTTCAGAAAGTCGTTGACATAGGTGCCGCCCATGCCGCTGGACAGCACGCCGTTGATCGCGTCATAGCTCAGGCCCAGCGCGGCGGCCTTGCGGTCGTCGATGTCCAGGCGCAGCTCGGTGGCGTCGTCCAGGTTGGTGCTGCGCAGGCTGGTGAGCTCGGCTCGCTTGCGGGCCTCGGCCAGAAAGTTGTCTTTGGCGGCCAGCAGCGCCTGGTGGCCCAGGCCGTTGATGTCCTTGATCATGAAGTTGAAGCCCGCGCTGGAGCCCAGGCCGCGCACCGCCGGCGGCTGCGTCACAAAGATGCGCGCGTCACGAATCCTGGCCAGGTCCTGCGTGGCCTTGAAGGCAATGGCGGCGCCGGACTGGCTGGCCAGCGGGCGCTGGTCCCAGGGCTTGAGGCGGATGAAGGCACGCGCCGAGCTCTGGTCGCCGTTCAGGCCCGACACCTGGTTGAAGCTGATGACCTCGGGCACGTTCTTGAAATACTGGTTCATCTGCTCCAGCACGTCCTGCAGGCGCGCGTCGGTGGCGCCCGCGGGCAGGTTGACGTTGGCCAGGATGTAGCCCTGGTCCTCGTCGGGCAGAAAGGCCGTGGGCACGCGGCCGATGATCCACCACACCGCCAGGCAGATGGCGGCAAAAATCAGCAGCATGCGCTTGGCGCGGCGCAGCATCCAGCCAACGCCGTTCTGGTAGCGCGTGGTGCCGGCCTCGAAGCGGCGGTTGAACCAGATAAAGAACCGGTCGTTGATGCCCAGCAGCCCGCGGCGCACATGCGGCGTTGGTTGCAGGTGGGCAGGCGCCCTCAGGATGCTGGCGCACAGCGCCGGCGTGAGCGTGAGCGCCACCAGCACCGACAGCGCCATGGCCGCCACGATGGTGATGGAAAACTGCCGGTAGATCACGCCCGTGGAGCCGCCAAAAAACGCCATGGGCACAAACACCGCCGACAGCGTGACGCCAATGCCCACCAGCGCGGGCGTGATCTCGCGCATCGACTGGCGCGTGGCCTCCTTGGGGGGCAGGCCGGTGTCGTGCATCACGCGCTCGACGTTCTCCACGACCACGATGGCGTCGTCCACCAGCAGGCCGATGGCCAGCACCAGCGCGAACATGGTCAGTGTGTTGATCGAATAGCCCGCCGCCGCCAGCACGCCAAAGGTGCCCAGCAGCACCACCGGCACGGCAATCGCCGGGATCAGCGTGGCGCGGAAGTTCTGCAAAAAGATGAACATCACGATCACCACCAGCACCATGGCCTCGCCCAGCGCCGTCACCACCTCCTTGATCGAGGCGCGCACGAAGGGCGTGGAGTCCGAGCTGACGAAGTAGTCGATCTGGTTGGGGAAATAGGGCTTGAGCTCGGCCAGCTTGGCGGCCACGGCGTCTGACACGGCCATGGCGTTGGCGCCGTCGGCCAGCACGATGCCCATGCCTGCGCCCGGGCGGCCGTTGAGCTTGGCCTTGACCGACAGGTTGTCGGGGCCCAGCTCCACGCGGGCCACGTCCTTGATGGTGACCACCGCGCCATCGGTGGCCGTCTTGAGCACGATGGCTTCAAACTCGGGCACCGTCTGCAGCTTGGTGCGTGCGGTGATGGTGGCGTTGAGCTGCTGGTCTGGCACGGCGGGCAGCGCGCCCAGCTGGCCGGCCGACACCTGGGCATTTTGCGCATTGAGCGCGCTGATGATGTCCGACGGCATGAGCTGGTACTTCTCCATGCGCGCCGGGTCCATCCAGATGCGCATGGCGTACGAGGTGCCGAACACGCGGATGTCGCCCACACCGTCGATGCGCCCGATCACGTCCACCAGGTTGGAGTTGAGGTAGTCCCCCACGTCCACCGCCGTCATGTTGGGGTCGTCCGAGAAAAAGCTGTAGGTGACCAGGTAGTCCTGGCCGCCCTTGTTGACGAACACGCCGCGGCTCTTGACGGCATCGGGCAGGCGGTTGAGGGCCGACTGCAGCTTGTTTTGCACCTGCACCTGGGCCACGTCGATGTTGGTGCCCGGCGCAAAGGTGAGGGTGGTGGCCGAGCGGCCCGACGCGTCGGACGTCGAGCTCATGTAGATCATGTTGTCGATGCCCTTGAGCTGCTGCTCGATGATCTGCGTGACCGAGTTTTCCACCGTCTCGGCCGACGCGCCGGTGTACTGCGCGGAGATGGTCACGCGCGGCGGCGCGATGTCGGGGTACTGCTCCAGCGGCAGCGTGAAGATTGCCAGGCCGCCCGCCAGCATGATGATGATGGACAGCACCCACGCGAAGATGGGGCGGTTGATGAAGAACTGGGCCATGTGTGCCTGCTCCCGCTCTTATCGGGACGCGCCGGCCCGTGGGGCGTCGATGCTCACCGGGGAGCTGGCGGCGGCGGCCGGGGCGGCCGGGGCCGCCGGGGCCGCGCCTTTCCTGGCGTTCAGGTCCACCATCTGGGGGCTGACCTTGTCGCCGGGCTTGATGCGCTGAAAGCCATCCACCACGATGCGTTCACCGGCCTGCAGGCCGCTGTCCACCAGCCAGCGGTTGCCCAGCGCGCGCGCCAGCTCCACGGGGCGCTTTTCGACCACGTCGTCGGCATTGACCACCAGCACGCTGGCGCGGCCCGTCAGGTCGCGGCTTACCGACTGCTGCGGGATCAGCAGCGCGTCCCTGGCCAGGCCGGTGGGCAGCAGCGCCTGCACATACATGCCGGGCATGAGCACGCCGCCCGGGTTGGGCACCACCGCGCGCAGCGTCACCGTGCCCGTGGTGTCGTTGACGATCACGCCGGCAAACTGCAACTTGCCCTCGTGCGGGTAGTCGCTGCCGTCGTCCAGCCGGATGCGCACGCGCATCTGGTCGCCGTCCACCTTCTGGTAGCGGCCGGCCTCCCAGTCGCGCTTGAGCTGAATCAGCTCGGTGCTGGACTGGGTGAAGTCCACGTACATCGGGTCCATCTGCACGATGGTGGTGAGCGCGCCCGCCTGGTTGGCCGTCACCAGCGCGCCGGGCGTGACGCTGGACAGGCTGATGCGCCCGGCAATGGGTGCCTCGATGCGGCTGTAGCGCAGGTTGATGCGCGCCGTCTCCAGGTTGGCGCGGGCCACGCCCACGTCGGCGCGGGCCTGCGCGGCGGCGGCTTGGCTTTCGTCGTTGGCCTGGCGGCTGATGGCTTCGATCTTCACCAGCTCGGCATTGCGCCGGGCCGTGGCCTCCAGAGTGCGCGCGCTGGCCTCGGCTTTGGCCACCACCGCCTCAGCGCTGGCCACCGCCGCGCGCAGCGAGCGGTCGTCGATCTGGTACAGCGCCTGGCCCTGGCGCACCATGGCGCCTTCGGTAAACAGCCGCTGCTGCACGATGCCCGAGACCTGCGGGCGCACCTCGGCCGTCAGGTAGGCCCGGGTGCGGCCGGGCAGTGTGGCGTCCAGCTGCTGCGGCTGCGTCTGCAGCGTGATCACGCCCACCTGCGCCGGGCCGCGCGGGGCGGCGGGTTTGGCCGCCTTGTCACCGCAGGCTGCAAGGCTGATGGCCAGGCACAGCGCCAGACCCGCCGCCACCGGTCTGGGCAGGCGCAGCGTGCGGGGGCGGGGGAAGGCGAGGGGGCGGGGTGCGCAGGTCGTGATGGTGACGTTTGCGGTGTTCGTCGCGAGGGTCATGTGGCGCAGCGCAATTTTTGGGGGTTGGTTTTCTTGGAGCGGCCTGCGGCGGCGAGCACCTTGGGCCAGGGTGCTTACACTTTCGCACATCGGCACTGCACGCGTTGGCGCCGGCGCGATTCTTCATCATTCTTTACCCGAGATTGACGTGGGTTCCTCCTGGCAAAAAATGCCCGCAGCCCTTTTTGGATGAGCGCTGGAAGCTATTGAGTTGATAGCAAAAAGTCGGCGCTTGCGCGGCGCTGTCACGCCCGGCCGGACGGGCCGGCATACCATGCGCCCACGGCAGCCCGTGTGGGCTGCCGCCACCGCACCAAGGAGCAAGCCGCCATGAACACCCCCGCATCCACCCCCCTGCTGACCCAGGAGCTGCTGCAGCAACTGCAGGGCCAGCCGTTGCAGCAGATCGCCCAGCAACTGGGCACCGACCCGGCACAGACCCAAAGCGCCGTCGAGATGGCCCTGCCGTTGCTGCTGGGCGCCATGGGCCGGCAGGCGCAAGACCCGCAAGGGGCGCAGTCCCTGCTTGGCGCGCTGCAGCGCGACCACATGGCAGGCATGGGCGCCGCGCCGCAGCAGGCCCTGGGCGGGCTGGATCTGGGCGGCCTGCTCGGCGGTCTGCTGGGCGGCGCCGCGCAAAACCAGGGCGCGGGCGGTGCGGGCGCGGACATCCTGGGCCACATCTTTGGTGGCGCGCGCGGTCAGGCCGAATCCGGCCTGGGTCAGGCCACGGGCCTGGGGCCCAACGCCGGCGCGCTGCTGCAGATGCTGGCGCCCATCGTCATGTCTTTTCTGGCGCAGCGCGTGAGCAGCGGCGGCATGGATGCCGGCGGCCTGGGCCAGATGCTGGGTCAGGAGCGCGAAGCCGTGCGCAGCCAGGGGCTGCCCGGCGGCGACCTGCTGGGCAGCCTGCTGGACCAGGATGGCGACGGCCAGGTGGGGCTGGGCGATCTGCTCAAGATCGGCGGCAACCTGCTGGGCGGGCGCCGCTGAGCGCCAGCCGGGCAGGGGCGCGGCATTCGCATTTGCCCGAGCTTGCGCCCCGGCCCCGGTTGCGGGGACACTGGGGTCGGGCATTCGATACCGTTTTCACTCACAGCCAGGGAGGCCGCCATGACGACTGTTGCAGAAATCCTCAAGACCAAGCCCGACGGCCAGGTGCACACCATCACCCCGTCGGACAGCGTGCTCGCTGCCCTGCGGCTCATGGCTGAAAAGCGCATCGGCGCGCTGCTGGTGATGGAGGGCGACCAGATCGCAGGCATCTTCACCGAGCGCGACTACGCCCGCAAGGTGGTGCTGCTGGGCCGCGCATCGGTGGACACGCCGGTGCGCGAGGTCATGACCCATGCGGTGCGCTTTGTGCACCCCACGCACAGCGCCGAGCAGTGCATGGCCCTGATGACCGAAAACCGCCTGCGCCACCTGCCGGTGGTGGATGACGGGCGTGTGGTGGGCCTGGTGTCCATCGGCGACCTGGTCAAGAGCGTGATCTCTGAGCAGCAATTCATCATCACCGAGATGGAGCGCTACATCACCGGCGGGCGATGAGCGCGCCCGGCGCGATGGCCGGTTTGTGGTGTTTTTGGCTGCCTGCCCTTGTAATACAAGCGCAGGCAGCTATCGTTTTTGTAGTCATCTGCCTGACCTGCCCCGGTTGCGCCCCTGGGCTGTTGCGCACGCCCTACACTCGCGGGCATGAGTTTGCTGATCCTGGGCATTGAATCTTCTTGCGACGAAACCGGCGTGGCCCTGGTGCGCGCGGGTGACGGCGGCGGCGTGCCCACGCTGCTGGCGCATGCGCTACACAGCCAGATCGACATGCACCAGGCCTACGGCGGCGTGGTGCCCGAGCTGGCCAGCCGCGACCACATCCGCCGCGTGCTGCCGCTGACCGAGGCCGTATTGAAAGACGCCGGCCAGCCCCTGTCGGCCGTGGACGTGGTGGCCTACACGCGCGGGCCGGGCCTGGCGGGCGCGCTGCTGGTGGGCGCGGGCGTGGCCTGCGCGCTGGGCGCGGCGCTGGACAAGCCCGTGCTGGGCGTGCACCACCTGGAGGGCCATCTGCTGTCGCCTTTTTTGAGCAGCGACCCGCCGCAGTTTCCGTTTGTGGCGCTGCTGGTGTCGGGCGGGCACACGCAGCTGATGCGCGTGGACGGCGTGGGCCGCTACGCCATCCTGGGCGAAACCATTGACGACGCGGCGGGCGAGGCCTTTGACAAGTCCGCAAAGCTCATGGGCCTGGGCTACCCCGGGGGGCCTGCGCTGTCGCGCCTGGCGCAGCAGGGCGACCCCAGGGCCTTCAAGCTGCCGCGCCCCTTGCTGCACAGCGGCAACCTGGATTTTTCATTTGCCGGGCTCAAGACGGCGGTGCTCACCCAGGCCAAAAAGCTGGGCGACGATCTGCAGGCACGCAAGGCCGACCTGGCGGCCAGCACCGAGGCCGCCATCGTCGAGGTGCTGGTCAAAAAGACGCTGGCGGCGCTGCAGCACACCGGCATGCGGCGCGTGGTGGTGGCGGGCGGCGTGGGCGCCAACCGGCTGCTGCGTGCGCAGCTGGATGCCGCATGCGCACAACGCGGCGTGCGCGTGCACTACCCCGAGCTGCACCTGTGCACCGACAACGGCGCCATGATCGCCATGGCCGCGGCCATGCGGCTGCAGGCCGGCCAGCAACAGGCCAATCGCAACTATGCCTTCGACGTCAAGCCGCGCTGGCCGCTGGACGCCATCGCCGCCTGACGGCCGCAGCCAGACACCAGACCCGTCGATGGGGCGCAGCCGGCGCAAACCCGGTTTCTTTACACAAGTTCATCGGGCGCTGGCGGCGCTGACAAACCGCGTGTGCACAATGCCCGCCATGTCTTTCTCTTCGCGTTTCGCATCGCGTTTTTCTCGGTTCATGCCGGTGCCGCAGACACCGCCGCGTGCGGTTGCTGTGGCGCCGCTGCTGGCTGCATTGGTGCTGGCGGGTTGCGCCAACCAAACCCCGTTCGCGCTGGATTCCGCCACGGCCGTGCCCAGCAGCTGGGCTGCCCAGGATGCAGTGCAGACCGCAGGCAGCGCCACGGCACAACCGCCTGAGCCCCTGCACCAGTGGTGGCAGCAGCTGGGCGACGCGCAGCTGGCGGGCCTCATCACCCAGGCCCTGCAAACGCACACCAGCATGCGCGGCGCCCGTGCCGCCGTGGAGCAGGCGCGTGCCCAGCTGGAGGTGCAAGCCGCCGGCCAGCTACCGGCGGTGGACGCATCGGGCACGGCCCAGCGCAGCCGCAGCGCTGGCAGCACCCGCAACAACTTCCAGCTGGGGCTGGACGCCAGCTGGGAGCCTGACCTGTTTGGCCGCATTGCCAGCGGTGTGCGCGCCAGCCAGGCCGATCTGCTGGCAGCGCAGGAGGGCGTGGCCGCAGCCCAGGTGGCGCTGGCGGCTGAAGTTGCCGTGAACTACATCAACCTGCGCAGCCAGCAGCAGCGCCTGCAGATCGCCCAGCAAAACCTGGCCGCCCAGCGCGAGACCGCACAAATCGCCCAATGGCGCGTGCAGGCGGGCCTGGCCAGCGCGGTGGCGGCGCAGCAGGCGCGCACCATCGTCGAGCAGACGGCTGCCCAACTGCCCGCGCTGCAGGCGGGCATGGCCCAGTCACGCCATGCGCTGGCCGTGCTCACCGGCCAGCCGCCCGCGGCGCTGGACGAAGCCCTGGCCGCCAGCGTGCCCGTGCCGCAGCCACCGGCCACGCTGGCGCTGGCCTTTCCGGCCGACACGCTGCGCCAGCGCCCCGACGTGCGCCAGGCCGAGCAGCGCGTGCGCGCCGCCTGGGAACGTGTGGCCCAGGCCGAGGCCCGGCGCCTGCCCAGCCTGCGCATTGGCGGCACGCTGGGGCTGCAGGCGCTGACGCTGGACGCGCTCACGGGCGGCGGCGCGTCGGTGGCGTCGCTGCTGGCCAGTGTGTCGCTGCCGGTGTTTGACGGCGGCGCGCTGCGCGCCCAGGTGCGTGTGCAGCAGGCGGCGCTGGAACAGGCCCGCGTGGGCTACGAAGAGGCCGTGCTGCTGGCGCTGCAGGATGTGGAGGACGCGCTGGTGGCGCTGCGCGGCGAGCGCCAGCGGCTGGAGCGTCTGGGCGCCGCAGCCGAGGCGGCGGCGAATGCGGCCCTGCTGGCGCAGAACCAGTACGCCAGCGGCCTAGTGGATTTTCAGACCGTGCTGGATACCCAGCGCACCCTGCTGTCGGTGCAGGACAGCGTGGCCAGCTCGGCAGCCGGCGTGGCTACCGGCCACGTGCGTCTGTACAAGGCGCTGGGCGGCGGCTGGCAGGCCTTGTGAGATGTGCCCCATGGGCTAAACAACCATGACAGAAAAACAAACGACTCCCCCCGCCGAAACGTCCGCAAAAGCGACCGCAAAAGAAGCGCCCGTGCAAGACCTGCAATCGCTGCTGGGTGACGGCCTGCAGCCGCGCTGGTGGCAAAGCATCACCTTGTGGCTGGCCGTGCTGGTGCTGGCGGCTGCCGCCGGTGGCTGGTGGTACTGGCAATCCGCCAAAAAGGCGCAGGCTGCGCCGCGCTACGTTACGCAGCCGGTGCAGCGCGGCCAGGTCCGGCTGACCGTGGCGGCCAACGGCACGCTGCAGCCCACGCGGTCGGTGAACATCGGCAGCGAGCTGTCGGGCACCGTGCGCCGCGTGCTGGTGGATGTGAATGACGTGGTCAAGAAAGGCCAGGTGCTGGTGGAGCTGGACACCACCAAGCTGGATGCGCAGGTGCTGCGCTCGCGTGCGTCGGTGGCATCGGCCCAGGCGCGGCTGGCGCAGGCCGAGGCCACCGTGAAAGAAGCGCGTGCCAATCTGGCGCGCCTGGAGGAGGTGGCCCGCCTGTCGGGCGGCAAGGTGCCGTCCGCGACCGAGCTGGACACGGGCCGCGCCACCTACGACCGCGCCCTGGCAGACGAGGCCGCAGCCCGCGCCAGCGTGCAGGACGCCCGCGCCGCCCTGACCACCGACGAGACCAACGTCACCAAGGCATCGATCCGCGCGCCCATCGACGGCATGGTGCTTTCGCGCGTGGTGGAGCCCGGCAACGCGGTGGCCGCGTCGCTGCAAGCCGTCACGCTGTTCACCCTGGCCGAAGACCTGACCCGCCTGCGCCTGGAGGTCAGCGTGGACGAGGCCGACGTGGGCGCCGTGCGGCCCGGCCAGCAGGCCAGCTTCACCGTCAGCGCCTACCCCTCGCGGCCGTACCCGGCGCGCACCACGCGGGTGGCGTTCGGCTCCACCAAGGTGGACAACGTGGTCACCTACATCACCTACCTGGAGGTGGACAACGCCGACCTCAGCCTGCGCCCGGGCATGACGGCTGCGGCCACCATCACCGCCACCGAGAAAAACGACGTGCTGACCGTGCCCAACACCGCGCTGCGCTTCACGCCCACCAGCGCCGCCGAGGGTGCCTCCGCGCAAGGGCAGACGCAAAAGCCGGGGCAGGGCCAGGGAGGCGGGTCGTCGGGTTCATCGGCCGGGCAGTCGTCCGGCGGCGGCATCATGGGCCAGCTGATGCCGCGCATGCCGCGCGCCGCAGGCCAGCGCCGCGGCGGCGGCGACGGCGCGCCGGGCAAGGGCGGCGCCGGGCAGCGCCAGATCTGGGTGCTGCAAGACGACGGCACACCCAGGGCCATCAGCGTCAAGACGGGCATCACGGACGGGCGCGTGACCGAGGTGGAAAGCGACGAGCTGCAGCCCGGCATGCAGGTCATCACCGACCAGCTGGCCGCAGGGGCGCGCGCATGAACGCAGCAGCCAATGCGCAGCCGCTGATTCGGCTGCGCGGCATCACCAAGGTGTACGGCCAGGGGGCGCTGGCCTTTCAGGCGCTCAAGGGCGTGGACCTGGACATTGCCAGCGGCGACTTCGTGGCCATCATGGGCCCCAGCGGATCGGGCAAGTCCACCGCCATGAACCTGATCGGCTGCCTGGATCGGCCCACCACGGGCACCTACCTGTTTCGCGGCGTGCCAGTGCAGTCGCTGTCGCGCGACGACAGGGCGCGGTTGCGGCGGCGCTTTCTGGGCTTTGTGTTCCAGGGCTTCAACCTGCTGGCGCGCACCTCGGCGCAGGAAAACGTCGAGCTGCCGCTGCTGTACCGCGGCGAGAGCGCTGCTACCCGCCATGCGGCGGCAGCGCGTGCGCTGAAGGCCGTGGGCCTCAAGGGCTGGGAGCACCACACGCCGGCAGAGCTTTCGGGCGGCCAGCAGCAGCGCGTGGCCATCGCCCGCGCCATCGTCACCCAGCCCGAGGTGCTGCTGGCCGACGAGCCCACGGGCAACCTGGACACGCAGCGCAGCCGCGAGATCATGGAGCTGCTGTGGCGCCTGAACACCGAGCTGGGCATCACCGTGCTGATGGTGACGCACGAGCCGGACATGGCGGAGTACGCGCGGCGCATCGTGCGCTTTGTTGACGGCCGCATCGACAGTGACGGCGCCAACCCGCAGCCGCATGCGTTGCACCACGCGCAGACGCAGACGCAGACGCAGACGCAGCCGACGCCGCAGGGGGTGCCTGCATGATGCTGCTCAACTCCCTGCTGCTGGCCTTGCGCTCGATACGGCGCAACCTGATGCGGTCTTTTCTGACGGTGCTGGGCATCGTGATCGGCGTCAGCGCGGTGATCACCATGGTCACGCTGGGCAACGGCGCCACGCTGGCCGTGCAGGCCCAGATTGCCAGCCTGGGCACCAACTTGCTGCAGGTGCGGCCCGGCCAGCGCATGGGGCCGGGCGGCAGCGGCGGCGCGCCGTGGTTCAAAGAGGCGGACGCGCAGGCCATAGGCCAGCAAATTGGCGGCATCCTGGCCGTTGCCCCTGAAGCCCGCACCAGCGCCACCGCAGTGGCCAATGGCCGCAACTGGGCCACCAGCGTGCTGGGCAGCACCAACGAATGGCTGCAGACCGGCGGCTGGACGCTGGCCAGCGGCCGCGAATTCACCCCCGACGAGCAGCGCGTGGGCGCCGCCGTGTGCCTGATCGGCCAGACCGTGCGCCGCGAGCTGTTTGGCGCCACCGGCAGCGACCCGCTGGGCGAGCGCGTGCGCGTGCGCCAGTTCTCGTGCGAGGTGGTGGGCGTGCTGGCCGCCAAGGGGCAGGGCGCCTTTGGCAACGACCAGGACGACCTGGTGCTGCTGCCGCTCAAAACCCTGCAGCGGCGCGTGACCGGCAGCACGCGCGTGCCCACGCTGCTGGTGTCGATGCAAGACGGCAGCGACCCCGAGCGCGTGAAGGCCAGCCTGACCGAACTGCTGCGCGAGCGGCGCAAGCTGGCCGAGACCGACGACGACAACTTCAACGTGCTCGACACCAAGCAGCTGGCCGACACCTTCTCGGGCACCACGCGGGTGATGACCATGCTGCTGGGCGCGGTGGCGGCCGTCAGTCTGCTGGTGGGCGGCATCGGCATCATGAACATCATGCTGGTGAGCGTGACCGAGCGCACGCGCGAGATCGGCCTGCGCCTGGCCATCGGCGCGCTGGAGCGCGAGGTGCTGATGCAGTTCCTCATCGAGGCCGTGGTGCTGGCAGCGCTGGGCGGGCTGATCGGCATCGTGCTGGCCACGGGCGCGTCGATTGCGTTGTCGCAGGTGATGGGCATTCCGTACGTGTTCCACCCGGGCGTGAACCTGCTGTCGTTCGTGTTTTCGGCGGGCATCGGGGTGGTGTTCGGCTTTTTTCCGGCCCGCCGCGCCGCGCAGCTGGACCCCATCGACGCGCTGCGCCATGAATAGGGTTATGCGTCAAAGGGGTCTTTGGTCCAAGCGCAGCAAGCGCCGACTGCTATCACACTGGTAGCAGAAAGTACCACTGCCTGGCAGACATTCACAATGCGGCCTACTGCTGTTTTTTGCCTGTTTGCCGTGATCCGATTTCCCCGCACTTTTTCCCTCATCCCTGGCCTGGCGGCCTGCGCCCTGCTGGCAGGCTGCGCGGGCATGGGCGACTCTATGCCAGGGCTGGAGCGTGGCCTGCAATTCACGCCCAACGACTTTGACAGCACCAGCATGCACACGCGGCATGTGCTGGCCTCGCAGCAGCACACCTGCGAGACCGCGCGCCGAGCGCTGCTCAGCCAGGGCTACGTGGTGCATTCGGCCAATGCCGAGATGGTGGCCGGGCGCAAGTACTACCAGCCCCACACCGACGTGCACTACGAGGTGGAGATGCGCGTCGTCTGCGCGCCAGAGGGGCAGGGCGACACGCGCACTTCGGCTTTTGCCAGCGCGTTGCAAAACCGCTATGTGATCAAGAAGGTCAACAATTCCGCATCGCTGGGGGTGGGCGGCGTGGGTTCGGTGTCGCTGCCCATTTCGGCCACCGACGACACCCTGGTCAAGGTGGGCAGTGAAACCATCACCGATGCGCAGTTCTACGAGCGCTTCTTCCAGCTGTTCGAGCGCTATGTGGTTCTGGCGCCTGCGGCCACTGCAGCGCTGCCCCTGCCGTTGCCTGCCACCGCCGGGCAGGCGCCGCAGTCTGGCGCCGCCGTCACCGCGGATGCCGTCGTTTCGCAGGGCGCAGCAGCAGCCGCGCTGCCTGCGCCGGGGCAAAACGCTGCGCCAGTGCCAGTGCCAGACCTTGTGCCAGCCTCCGGCCCGGTGCCCGGTGCGCCGGCTGTCCAGGCCGCCGACGGCCAGGACCTGAGCGGCAACGCAACGCATGCGCCAGCGCCGCACGCAGCAGCCGCCGACGGCGATGTGCCGCCGTCCATCCGCCAACTCATGGGGCAGTGATGGGTTCGGCGGATGCCCTGGCCTCGGCGCTGGCACGCGCCGCCGCCACCGCCTGGCCCAGCTCGATCACCGCCATGGCGTAGTAGCTGGACCAGTTGTAGCGCGTGACGGCATAAAAATTCTCGGTGCCGGCCACGTAGCTGGGTGCGGCGCTACCGTTTTGCAGCTCGACCAACGCCAGCGGGCCCGCGTGGCGCGCGCCGCCCTCCAGCAACTGCGCGCCCTGGTCGGCCATGCTGGCGGCACTGAAGGTGGGCAGGATGTCGGGCGCCAGCAGTGCGTCCAGCTGCGCGGTGGTGGTGTCCAGCGCCACCGGGTAGTGCGTGGGCATGCCGGTCTGCCAGCCGTGGCCGACGAAGTAGTTGGCCACCGATCCAATCGCATCGTGCGCGCTGCGCCACAGGTCGATGCGGCCGTCGCCGTCAAAGTCCACCGCATGGCGCGCCCAGCTCGACGGCATGAACTGCCCCAGGCCCATGGCCCCCGCGTAGCTGCCGCGCGGGGTGTGGGGGTCGATGCCCGTGCGATCCATCAGGGTCAGGAACTGCTCCAGCTCGCGCTGGAAGAACGCGCGGCGCTCGCCCGCACGCGGGTGGGCGTCGGGAAAGTCGAAGGCCAGCGTGGCCAGCGCGTCGATCACCTTGAAGCCGCCCATGTGCCGGCCGTACAGCGTCTCCACGCCGATGACGCCGACGATGATCTCGGCGGGCACGCCGTAGTGGGCCTGCGCGCGCTCCAGCGCCGGGGCGTTGTCCTGCCAAAAGCGCAGACCGGCGCGGATGCGTACCGGCTCGACGAAGCGCGCGCGGTAGGCGGCCCAGTTTTTGGGCGTGCCTTTGGCGGGTGGAAGCACCAGGCGCGGCACCTGGGGCAGCAGCCGTGCCTGGCCAATGGCCTGGCGCACCCATTCACGGTCCAGGCCGCGGCGTCCGGCCAGGTCGTCGGCGAACTGCATGGCCTGAGGGCGCTGCGCGTAGTAATGGGCGGTTGCCGTCTTGGAGGCAGGTTTTCTGGGGGTGTTTTGGGCTATCGCGCTTATGGATAAAGCGCTGGAAGCTATGAAAAGTGTAGCTTTTGCAAGGGTGCGGATCATGAATCGGGTGCGTCTGGAGTGAAAGGCGCTTTGGTCGTCTTCGGCGTTCCGGGGCTTTGCGCAGCCGGCGCCGCAGGCCAGGGCAGGCGGCGCAGTTCGCGCTGCAGGTCTGCCAAAGCAGCTTGGGGCTGGGGGGCGTAGCGGGCTTGCTCTACGCGCAGCAGCCACTGCGCGGCGGCCTCGGCCTGCGCGCCCAATGCGGCGCGGGCCTGCTGGGCCATGGCGCGCGGCGGCAGGTGGGGCGGCAGCGGCAGACCGGCGCGCGTCAGCCGGTCGCGGGCCTGCAGCAGCAGGCGCTGCCAGGGGTCGTGGCGGCGGCGCTCCCACAGGGCCCAGCCCGCGCCGATGGCGGCGGCCAGCGCGGCCAGCAGGCCCATCAGGCGCACCAGATCCTGCCAGCTGGGCGACTGCAGGCCCAGCTGCTTGAGCAGGTCCATCTGGCGCCCCTGGGTGTAGTTCAGCACCCACTGGTTCCAGCTGTTGTTCACGGCTTCCCACACGGCGCGCAGGTTCTGCACCAGCGTGGGGCTGACGACGGCATCCATCGCGGTGCCGAACACGCCGCGCGGCGCCTGCAGCCGCTGAAATTGCCCGATGCGCCCGGGCGACACGGCGCCCGTGGGGTCCACGCGCACCCAGCCGCGGCCGTCCAGCCAGACCTCGGCCCAGGCGTGGGCGTCGCTCTGGCGCACGGTCCAGTAACCGTCGATCTCGTTCATCTGCCCGCCCTGGTAGCCGGTGACGATGCGCGAGGGCACGTCCAGCGCGCGCATCAGCACCACGAAGGCCGA
>NZ_JBFWLZ010000005.1:50873-121316 GCF_050251835.1 Diaphorobacter sp.
CCCAGGCGTGGGCGTCGCTCTGGCGCACGGTCCAGTAACCGTCGATCTCGTTCATCTGCCCGCCCTGGTAGCCGGTGACGATGCGCGAGGGCACGTCCAGCGCGCGCATCAGCACCACGAAGGCCGAGGCGATGTGCTCGCAAAAACCTTCCTTGCGGTCAAACCAGAACTCGTCGGCCGTGTGCTCGCCATACACGCCGGGCTCTAGCGTGTAGGTGTAGCCGCCACGGGCCAGGCGCTGCAGCGCTGCATCCACATAGGCCTGCGCGCCGCGGGCGGCCACCTGCGCGGCCAGTTGCGGGTCGGCCTGCATCTGCGTGGCCAGGGCCAGGGTGCGGGGGTTTTTCTCAGCAGGCAGCTGCACGTAGCCTTGCATTTGCGCGGTGCGGCGCTCGGGGCCATGGGTGAAGCGCAGGTGGCTGGCTGCGCGGTAGCGCAGCACGCTGGCAATGGGGCGGCTGGCCAGCCATTGCAGCTCGGGCGACATCATGGCCCGGGTGCCCGGGGGCAGATCGGGGCGGTCTTGCGCGGCGTCCAGCGTCAGCAGCCAGGGCCGGCGGCTGGGCTCCAGCGTGACCTCGTAGCGCAGGGGTTCGCCCTGCACCTGCAGATTGGCGGGCGTGGGGTCGGCCCAGGTGATGCCGCGCGCCTCGGGCTGCGACAGCGCATACCAGTCGTGCCCATTGAAGGCCGTGAGCACCGGGCCGCGAAAGTACAGGCTGCCTTGCGGCGGCGGGGCACCGCCCGGGGTGTCAAAGCGCACGCGCATGGCCACGCTGTCGTCCAGCACCAAAGAGGCCATGCTGCCGATGCTCATCTCGCTCGACAGGCCGCTGCGCCCGGCGCGCGCATCGTCGGGCACGCCCCACAGCGGCGCCATGCGCGGAAACAGCACAAACAGCGCCACCATGATGGGCGCGCCCAGCAGCGCCATGCGCGCGGCCGTGCGCATCGGCACCGTGAGCGGCGGCCGGCCCACCGGCATGTGGGCGTTGACCAGCGCCGTCAGCAGCCCCAGCAGCGCCACCAGCATGGCAGCGGCCGTGGGTAGCGATTGCGAGAAAAAGAAGTTGGCCAGCAGCGTGAAAAAGCCCAGGAAGAACACCACCATGGCGTCGCGCCGCGCGCGCAGCTCCAGCGTCTTGAGCGCCAGCAGCAGCACGATCAGCGTCACGCCCGCATCGCGCCCGACGATGGTGCGGTGCGACAGCAGGGTGAGCGCCACCGCCAGCGCCAGCAGGGCGCCGATCAGCCAGCGCCCCGGCAGCGCGCGCCCCTGCACCGCCAGCCAGCCGCGCCAGGCCAGCAGCGCGGCCGTCAGCACGCTGGTCCACGCGGGCAGGTGCGGCGCCAGCGGCGCCACGCAGCAGGCCACCACGGCCAGCAGAAACAGCGTGTCGCGCGCCTCGCGCGGCAGGTGGGAAAGCCGTTGCGACAGTTTCATGGCAGGGCGGCGCAGTACGGGCGCGGGGGGCGCGGATGCGCAATTGCGCTATTAATTAAATAGCTTCTTGCGCTTGTATTGATTGGGCTGGAGGCTGATTTCATCATTAACGAGCGGAATGGATGGTTCAGCACAGCGCCAGTGCCTCCAGGCAGCGGCGCTGGTGTGCGGCGCCGCTGTCGGGGGCGATCTCGCGGCCGGGCAGGCGCAGGCCGTATTCGACGCCCAGGCGGTCGGCCTGCAGCACCCAGGCCGTCAGGCGCGACAGGCGGGCCTCGGGGTCTTGCAGGCCGGTGGCGGCGGCGTCCAGCCAAAGCTCGTTGCGCTGCGCCTGCTGGGTGTCGCGGCTGACCAGGTCGTAGGTGCCGGTGGCCAGCGACTTGGCGGCCTTCTTCCAGACCACCAGCTTGAGCGGGTCACCGCGCCGGTAGGCGCGCACGCCGTCAAATTCACCCATGCCGCGCGCGGGCGCCTGGCCGCTGCTGCCCGCGCGCGGCTGGCCGGGCGGCAGGGGCGGCGCGGGTAGCTCGGGGCGCGGATAGACCAGCACCTGCGCCGCGGGCCGCCACAGCGTCCACACGCGAAAGGTGCCCAGCGGGTAGCGGGTCTGCGCCATCAGCACCGGCACGCTTTGCAGGCCGCGGCGCGCGGGCTGGAAGGCCACCTGCACCGTGGCGCTGCTTTGGCCGGGCACGTCGGTCCAGGCCCAGTCGGTGGCGTGGCCGTCGCCGCGCACGGCCACGGCGATGCCGTAGCGAGTGCCCTGCCGCGGGTTGGTCAACTGCACCTGCAGCAGCGCGCCTGCGCCCAGAAACTGCGGCTCGGGCGGCGCCAGGTGCAGCGTCAGCCCGCGCAGCGTGGCGTGGCACAGGTGCATGCCCACGGCCGCGCTGCCGGCCAGCAAGAAGGTGAGCAGATAGCCCAGGTTGAGCTGGAAGTTGATCGACGCCACCAGCAGCACCAGCAGCGTGAGCGCCAGCATCCAGCCCGAGCCCGTGGGCAGGATGTACACATTGCGCTGGGTCAGCGCGAGCGTGTCGGTGCATGGCAGGCGCGCCAGCCACCAGCGCTGCCAGCGGGCGGCGATGCCGCCCAAGGGTCTGCGCCAGGATGTGCGTTGCGCGCCAGCGGCCGCGGGCGGCGTGGCGTGCTCGTAAGTTGCGGACATGCTGTTATGGCAGGGGCACGGATTCGACCATGGCGCGCACCTGCTCCACGGCGCCGCGGCCGGCGTCGCCCACGGGCACCAGGCGGTGGGCGATGGTCTGCGGCAGGATGGCCTGCACGTCGTCCGGCGCCACGTAGTCGCGCCCCTCGATCAGCGCCTGGGCCTTGGCCGCGCGCATCAGCGCGATGCCCGCGCGCGGCGACAGGCCCTGCAAAAACCAGCGGCCCGAGCGCGTGGCGGCGATCAGGTCCTGCACGTAATTGAGCAGCGGCTCGGCCGTATGCACGGCCAGCACCTGCTGCTGCAGCTGGGCCAGGTCATCTTGCGACAGCAGCGGCAGCAGGCCGTCCAGCATGTCGCGCCGGTCGCTGCCGGCCAGCAGCAGGCGCTCGGCAGCGCGGTCGGGGTAGCCTAGCGAGATGCGCATCAGAAAGCGATCCAGCTGGCTCTCGGGCAGCGCGAAGGTGCCCAGCTGGTCATGCGGGTTTTGCGTGGCGATCACGAAGAACGGGTGGGGCAGGGGGCGCGTCTCGCCCTCCACCGACACCTGCTTTTCTTCCATGGCCTCCAGCAGCGCGCTTTGCGTCTTGGGGCTGGCGCGGTTGATCTCGTCGGCCAGCAGCACCTGGGCGAACACCGGGCCGGGGTGGAACACGAAGGACTCCTTGCCGCGCTCATAGACCGACACGCCGGTCAGGTCGCTGGGCATCAGGTCGGCGGTGAACTGCACGCGCGCAAACTGCAGCCCGAAGGTGCGCGCCAGGGCGTGGGCCAGCGTGGTTTTGCCCACGCCGGGCACGTCCTCGATCAGCAGATGCCCGCCGGCCAGCAGGCAGGCCACGCAATCCTGTACCTGAGCGGTTTTGCCAACAATCACCGTGTTAAGCTGGTTCAAAAGCGATTTGATAGTGTGCTGTGCATGCATGGCACGACGTTATCCCAAAAACGATAGAGACACGGGCAATGACAGCGAGCAAGACAGGCTTTTTCACCCATCGGGACTGTTCCATGCATGAGATGGGGCCGGGACACCCTGAATGCCCGGCACGGCTCGATGCCATTCACGATCGCTTGCTGGTGAGCGGCGTGGCCGACCTGCTCGATCACCGCGAGGCGCCGCCGGCCCCGCTGGCCGACCTGGAACTGGCCCACGACCGCATGCACATTGCCGCGCTGCGTGGCTTGTCGGACTGGCTGATCGAGGAAGAGCTGGCCGGCGGCCCGCCCCTTGTGCAGGTGGATACCGACACCTCCATGAACCGCCACACCTGGAAAGCTGCCTTGCGCTCTGCGGGTGCCGCGCTGGCAGCTACCGACGCGGTGATTGCTGGCGAGCTGGAGAACGCCTTTTGCAGCGTGCGCCCCCCCGGTCACCACGCCACGCGCACCAAGGCCATGGGGTTTTGCTTCTTCAACAACGTGGCCGTGGCGGCCAAGTACGCGCTGCAGCGTCACAACCTCAAGCGCGTGGCGGTGGTGGACTTTGACGTGCACCACGGCAACGGCACCGAAGACATCCTGGCCGGCGACGAGCGCGCGCTGATGGTCAGCATCTTCCAGCACCCGTTCTACCCCTACAGCGGCGACCAGAATCCGGCACCCAACATGCTCAATGTGCCCGTGCCGGCCTACACCAAGGGCATGGACGTGCGCGACATTGTCGAGATGATGTGGATACCGCGCCTGGAAGCCTTCAAGCCCGAGATGATCTTCATCAGCGCCGGTTTTGACGCGCACCGCGACGACGACATGGGCCAGCTCAGCCTCAACGAGCAGGACTACACCTGGATCACCATGCGCATCAAGGACGTGGCCCGGCGTTTTTCCGGCGGGCGCATCGTCTCGTGTCTGGAGGGCGGCTACGTAATGGGCCCGCTCGCGCGCAGCGTCGAGGCGCATGTGCGCGTGCTTGCCGACCTTTGAGCGTCCCGCGCCGCAGTGCCTGCGCGCCCGCGGGCCGTGCGTTTTCAGTTTTCTGCCATTGAGTAACTACACCTTATGACTTCGATCACCACCACGGCGCCCGGCACCGGCCCCCTGCGCGTGCAGCGCGACAGCCGCGGCGTGGTCACGCTGACGCTTGACGACGCCCCCCGCTTCAACGCCCTGGGCCACGACATGCTGGCCGCGCTGCAGCAGGCGCTGGACGGTGTAGCGCGCGACGAGACCGTGCGCGTGGTGGTGCTGGCCGCCACCGGCAAGGCCTTTTGCGCAGGTCACAACCTCAAGGACATGGCGGCCAACCCTGATCTGGCCTGGTACCAGCGCCTGTTTGCCCAGTGCAGCCGCATGATGCTCAGCATCCACAAGCTGCCGGTGCCGGTGATCGCGCGCGTGCACGGCATGGCCACGGCGGCAGGTTGCCAGCTGGTGGCCCAGTGCGACCTGGCCGTGGCCAGCGACACGGCCAGCTTTGCCACCAGCGGCATCCACTACGGCCTTTTCTGCGCCACGCCCAGCGTGCCGCTGGTGCGCAACGTGCCGGTCAAGCGGGCGATGGAGATGTTGCTGACAGGCGACTTCATCGATGCGCGCACCGCGCTGGATCAGGGGCTGGTCAACCGCGTGGTGCCGACCGAGGCGCTGGACGCCGAGGTCGAATCCCTGGTGCAGTCCATCTTGCAAAAGCCCCGCGTGGCCGTGGCCCTGGGCAAGGCGCTGGTGTACCAGCAGCGCGAACTGGGGCTGGAGGCCGCCTACCAGCTGGCCGGCCAGGTCATGGCCGTCAACATGATGGACGAAGCCGCGCAAGAGGGCGCGCGTGCTTTTGCCGAAAAGCGCATTCCCGCATGGAAGGTTTGATTCCTGTGCAATCCGGTTCTCTGATGTTTGACGACTTACGGCAATGGGCTCGGTCTTTTGCGCAGACCACGGTATTGACGGAGCTGGCGGCCCTGGCCTTGTGCGTGGTTGTGGCCTGGTTCGTGGTTTCTGGCTTGCGCCGCGCGCTGCACCGTGATCCGTCGCGTTCCATCCTGTTCGGCGCCAAGGTGTTTGACGGCGTGCTGTTTCCCTTGACCTTGCTGGGCCTGGGCTACCTGGCGCGCACGGTGCTTGCGCAGTGGATGCCCCTGGCGGCGTTCAAGGTGGTCATTCCGGTGCTCATTTCGCTGGTGGTGATCCGCGTGGGGGTCAAGGTGCTGCAGGCGGCTTTTCCCCAGTCGGCCTGGGTGCGGCCGATCGAGCGCACCATCTCGTGGCTGGCTTGGCTGGGCATGGTGCTGTGGGTGACGGGCCTGCTGCCGCTGGTGCTGCAGCAGCTTGACGAAATCACCTGGAAGGTGGGCACAAGCACGCTGTCGGTGCGCACCATGATCGAGGGCTTCGTGACGGCCTGCGCCGTGCTGATCCTGACGCTGTGGATCTCCTCGACCATCGAGTCGCGTCTGCTGCGCTCGGTCACGGGCAGTGAGCTGTCGGTGCGCAAGGCGCTCAGCAATGCGGCGCGCGCGCTGCTGATGTTCGTGGGGCTGATCCTGGCTCTTTCGACCGTGGGCATTGACCTCACGGCCCTGTCGGTGCTGGGCGGCGCCGTGGGCGTGGGCATCGGCTTTGGCCTGCAGAAACTGGCGGCCAATTATGTGAGTGGGTTCGTCATCCTGGCTGAGCGCAGCGTGCGCATTGGCGACAACGTGCGCGTGGATGGGTTCGAGGGCCGCATCACCGACATCACCGGGCGCTACACGGTGATTCGCTCGGGCGTGGGGCGCGAATCCATCGTGCCCAACGAGATGCTGATCACCCAGCGCGTGGAAAACCTCTCGCTGGCCGATCCGCGTGTCTGGCTGTCCACGGTGGTCAACGTGGGGTACGACAGTGATGTCGATCTGGTCATGCGTCTGCTGCGCGATGCTGCCCTGGTCAACCCGCGCGTGCTGCGCGAGCCGGGGCCGTCGGTGGCGCTGTCGGCGTTTGGCGCGGACGGGCTGGAGTTCACCGTGGGTTTTTGGATTGCCGACCCGGAAAACGGGGCGCTCGTTTTGCGCTCGGACATCAATCTTGCCATTCTGGCGGCGCTGCGTGCTCACGGTATCGACATTCCGTATCCACAGCGCGTTGTGCATGTGCGGCCGCAAGTGCAGCCCGCGTCTGGTCAAGAGGGTGGCTCGCCGCCAGGTGCTGTATCCGTCGCGTGATCTGCGGTTGGGGGGGCTGGCGTTGCCCCACGGCAGGCGGCACGGGTGCGATTTTGAGCACGCGCGCTGCGCTGTAATCAAAAAAGCACAATCGTTCTTTTTTTGCGTGTTTCTTTGACGGGTTTGTTGCACCGCGCAATAGAATCAGTTGGTTTACGTAAACGTCAATAGACCCGTCATTCTCTAGGAGCAGCTATGAAAGTCTTGGTCCCCGTCAAACGCGTGGTGGACTACAACGTCAAAGTCCGCGTGAAGTCGGACGGCAGCGGAGTGGACATTGCCAACGTCAAGATGAGCATGAACCCCTTTGACGAAATCGCCGTCGAAGAAGCCGTGCGCCTGAAGGAAAAAGGCGTGGCCACCGAAGTCATCGCGGTGAGCTGCGGCGTGGCCCAGTGCCAGGAAACCCTGCGCACCGCCATGGCCATTGGCGCCGACCGCGCCATCCTGGTGGAGACCGACGCAGAGCTGCAACCCCTGGCCGTGGCCAAGCTCCTCAAGGCCCTGGTGGACAAAGAACAACCCGGCCTGATCATCCTGGGCAAACAGGCCATTGACGACGACGCCAACCAGACCGGCCAGATGCTGGCCGCACTGGCCGACCTGCCCCAGGCCACCTTTGCCAGCAAAGTCGAAGTCAGCGGCGACCAAGTCAGCGTCACCCGCGAAGTCGACGGCGGCCTGGAAACCCTGCACCTGAACACCCCGGCCGTCATCACCACCGACCTGCGCCTGAACGAGCCGCGCTACGTCACGCTGCCCAACATCATGAAGGCCAAGAAAAAGCCGCTGGACACCGTCAAGCCCGAAGACCTGGGCGTGGACGTCGCCCCGCGCCTGAAAACCCTGAAAGTGGCCGAGCCCGCCAAACGCGGCGCAGGCATCAAAGTGCCCGACATCGCCACCCTGGTGGACAAACTCAAGAATGAAGCCAAGGTCATCTGACCCCCAGGAGAACACGAACATGACCACACTCGTCATTGCAGAACACGACAACGCCAGCCTCAAGGCCGCCACCCTCAACACCGTCAGCGCAGCACTGGCGTGCGGCGGCGACGTGCACATCCTGGTGGCCGGAGAAGGCGCCCAGGGCGCAGCGCAGGCCGCGGCAAAAATCGCTGGCGTCGCCAAAGTCCTCCACGCCGACGGCGCAGCGCTCAAAGACGGCCTGGCAGAAAACCTGGCCGCCCAGGTGCTGCACATTGCGGGCAACTACAGCCACATCCTGTTTGCCGCCACCGCCAGCGGCAAAAACGTGGCCCCGCGCGTGGCCGCCAAACTGGACGTGGCGCAAATCAGCGACATCACCAAAGTGGTCGCTTCTGACACCTTCGAGCGCCCCATCTACGCCGGCAACGCCATTGCCACCGTGCAAAGTGCAGATGCCGTCAAGGTGATCACCGTGCGTACCACGGGATTTGATGCTGCAGCCCAGGAAGGACAAGCGCCAGCAGCTATTGAAAGCGTAGCAAGCGTGGGCGACGCCGGCAAGAGCCGCTTTGCCGGGCGCGAAGTCACCAAGAGCGACCGCCCCGAGCTGACGGCGGCCAAGATCATCGTCTCGGGCGGCCGCGCGCTGGGCAGCAAGGAAAAGTTCGACGAAGTCATCACCCCGCTGGCCGACAAACTGGGCGCGGCGCTGGGCGCCAGCCGCGCCGCGGTGGATGCGGGCTACGCGCCCAACGACTGGCAGGTGGGCCAGACGGGCAAGATCGTGGCGCCGCAGCTGTACATCGCCTGCGGCATCTCGGGGGCCATCCAGCACCTGGCGGGCATGAAGGACAGCAAGGTGATCGTGGCGATCAACAAGGACCCCGAGGCGCCGATCTTCGGCGTGGCCGACTACGGGCTGGAGGCGGACCTGTTCACGGCGGTGCCGGAGCTGGTCAAGGCGCTGTAAGGCGCAGCAGGCCGTTGCATCGGCAAGAGGCATCGCAAGCGATGCCTTTTTTCATCACATTCATATTGTTGTTGAGTTGGAGAACCCATGAGCTACATCGCCCCCGTCAAGGACATGCTGTTTGCCATAGAGCACCTGGCGTGTATTGACCAGATTGCGCAGATTCCCGGTTTTGAAGATGCCGGCCTCGACACCGCCGCTGCCGTGCTGGAGGAGTGCGCCAAGTTCAACGAGGGCGTGGTGGCTCCGCTGAATGTGGATGGGGACCGCAATCCGTCGTCGTTCAAGGACGGGGTGGTGACGACCACGCCAGGCTTTAAGGAAGCCTTTGCCCAGTTTGCCGAGGGCGGATGGCAGGGTTTGCAGCATCCGGCGGACTTTGGCGGCCAGGGCCTGCCCAAGACCATCGGCGCGTGCTGCGTAGAAATGCTCAACAGCGCCAACATGAGCTTTGCGCTGTGCCCGCTGCTGACCGACGGCGCCATCGAGGCGCTGCTGACCGCCGGCAGCGACGAGCTCAAGGCGATCTATCTTGAAAAGCTGATCTCGGGCCAGTGGACCGGCACCATGAACCTGACCGAGCCGCAGGCAGGCTCCGACCTGGCGCTGGTGCGCACCAAGGCCGAGCCGCAGCCCGACGGCACCTACAAAATTTTTGGTACCAAGATCTTCATCACGTACGGTGAGCACGACATGGCCGAGAACATCGTGCACCTGGTGCTGGCGCGCGTGGCCGGCGCGCCTGAGGGCGTGAAGGGCATCAGCCTGTTCGTGGTGCCCAAGTTCCTGGTCGGCAAGGATGGCAGCCTGGGCGCGCGCAATGACGTGCACTGCGTGTCCATCGAGCACAAGCTGGGCATCAAGGCATCGCCCACGGCCGTGCTGCAGTTTGGCGACGGCATGGCGGCGAGCGTCGCAGACAGCGCCGGGCCCGGCGCGGTGGGTTATCTGGTGGGCGAAGAAAACCGCGGCCTGGAGTACATGTTCATCATGATGAACGCCGCGCGCTATGCCGTGGGCGTGCAGGGCGTGGCCATTGCCGAGCGTGCCTACCAGAAGGCCGCGCAGTATGCGCGCGACCGCGTGCAAAGCCGCCCGGTGGATGGCAGCGTGGCCGCCAGCGCAGCCATCATCCACCACCCCGACGTGCGCCGCATGCTGATGACCATGCGCGCCTACACCGAGGGCTGCCGCGCCATGGCCATCACGGCCGCAGCCGCTTACGACGCGGCGCACCACCACCCCGATGCGCAGGTGCGTGCGGACAACGCCGCGTTCTATGAGTTCATGGTGCCGCTGGTCAAAGGCTACAGCACCGAAATGAGCCTGGAAGTCGCCAGCCTGGGCGTGCAGGTGCACGGCGGCATGGGCTTCATCGAAGAAACCGGCGCCGCGCAGTACCTGCGCGATGCCAAGATCCTGACCATCTACGAAGGCACGACCGCCATCCAGGCCAATGACCTGGTGGGCCGCAAGACCGCGCGCGACGGCGGCAAGATGGCCAAGGCCGTCGCTGCGCAGATCGAAAAGACCGAAGCCGGGCTGCGCGCCAGCGGCACGGCCGACGCCCTGGCCGTGGCCCAGCGCCTGGGTGCGGCGCGCGAGGCGTTTGTGGAGGTGGTGGACTTCATCGCTGGCGGTGCCAAGGCCCACCCCAACGACGTGTATGCAGGCAGCGTGCCCTACCTGATGCTGGCCGGCAACCTGGTGGCGGGCTGGCAGCTGGCGCGCGCGCTGCTGGTTGCACAAGAGTTGGCGCCCCAGGGGCAGGACGCGGCCTTCATGCAGGCCAAGATCGTCACCGCGCGTTTTTATGCCGATCACCTGTTGACGCGCGCGCCCGGCCAGCGCGACGCCATCGTGCACGGCGCGCCCAGCGTCACGGCGCTGGCGCTCGAGTCGTTCTGAAAATTGCTTCTGTTTTGATAGCTGCTAGCGCTTTATTGATAAGCGCTGCAGCTTTTTTTGATCATAACTACCAAGGAGATTGCACGAATGTCCAAGCTGCCCCCAGTGCTGCAAAAGCTGAGCCTGCCCGTGATCGGCTCGCCGCTGTTCATCATCAGCAACCCCCAGCTGGTGATTGAGCAGTGCAAGGCCGGCATCGTGGGCTCCATGCCGGCGCTCAATGCGCGCCCGGCAGAGCAGCTGGACGACTGGCTGGCCGAAATCACCGAGACGCTGGCCGCCTGGAACCGGGCACACCCCGAACAACCCGCAGCACCTTTTGCCATCAACCAGATCGTGCACAAGAGCAACGACCGCCTGGAACATGACCTGCAGGTGTGCGCCAAATACAAGGTGCCGATCGTCATCACGTCCCTGGGCGCGCGCGAAGACGTGAACCAGGCCGTGCACGGCTGGGGCGGCGTGGTGCTGCACGACGTCATCAACAACCAGTTTGCGCACAAGGCCATCGACAAGGGCGCCGACGGGCTGGTGGCCGTGGCGGCAGGCGCTGGCGGACACGCGGGCGTCAAAAGCCCGTTTGCGCTGGTGCAGGAGATTCGTCAGTGGTTTGACGGCCCGCTGGCGCTGTCGGGCTCCATCGCATCGGGTGGCGCCATTTTGGCGGCGCAGGCCATGGGCGCCGACTTTGCCTACATCGGCTCGGCCTTCATCGCCACGCACGAGGCGCGCGCTGCCGACGCCTACAAGCAGGCCATCGTCGAGTGCACGTCTGACGACATCGTCTACAGCAACCTGTTCACCGGCGTGCACGGCAACTATCTGGCGCCATCCATCCGCAATGCCGGGCTGGATCCGGACAACCTGCCTGAGTCCGACCCGAGCAAGATGAACTTTGGCAGCGACCGCAAGGCCTGGAAGGACATCTGGGGCTGCGGCCAGGGTATTGGTGTTATCCGCGAGGTCACAGGTGCGGGCGAGTTGATCGCCCGCCTCAAGCGCGAGTACCAACAGGCGCTTGAACGTGTGCTCGTGCCAGCCTGACGACGCACCGCCGACGAGGCGAACCCCTTGCTCCCAGACACGGCGCCTTCGTGCGCCGTTTTCTTTGGGGTTCCTGGATCCTGCGAGAGAAGGCCAAATTGATGGCCAGCCTTGCCTGGCCGAGCGCACGCCGGACTGCTGCATTCACTTTCCGTCATTCGTCAACACAGTCAATACAAGATTGCTTAGAATTTGTGTAATTTTAGTAAATACTGAAATTTCAGAATCAATGAAAAAACCTTGCGCCTCGTCGTCGTCCGGTTTCGATCGGCTTGCGCGCCGACCAATGGCGGGAACGGGGCGGCTGGTGCTGGCTTCGCTGCTTTGGCTACCCCAGGCGCTGCTGCTGGCGCTGGCGATTCAGGCCATCGCCGACGGGCGGGGCATGGCGCCGCTGTGGTCGTTGGCTGCTGGCGTGGCACTGCTGGGCGCGCTGCGTGCCTGGTGCGAGGCCAGCGGTGTGCGCAAGGCCCAGATGCAGGCCCGCTCCCTGCTGAGCGCGCTGCGTATCCAGGTGCTGCGCTCGCTGGCGGGCACCTCGCCGCTGGACCGCCGGCGCGCGGCTTCCGGTCAGGCGGCCAGCGCCATCGCCGAGCAGGCCGAGGCCATCGTGCCCTGGCTGTCGCGCTACCAGACCGCCATGTGGCGCGTGCGCATCGTGCCGCCACTGATCGCGCTGGCCGTTGCCAGCCAGAGCTGGGTTGCGGCGCTGATCCTGGTGCTCGCTGCGCCGTTGATTCCGCTGTTCATGGCCATCGTGGGCTGGCGCGCCAAGATGGCCAGTGAGGCGCAGATGGTGGAGCTGGGCGGCATGAATGCCTTTTTGCTCGACCGGTTGCGCGGTCTGTCCACGCTGCGTGCGCTGGACGCAATCGACGCCACGGCCCTGCGCCTGCGTGCCAACGCAGAATCATTGCGCGAGCGCAGCATGCGGGTGCTGCGCATCGCCTTTCTCTCGTCGGCGGTGCTGGAATTTTTCTCGGCCTTGGGCGTGGCGATGGTGGCCGTTTATGTGGGCTTCCATCTGCTCGGCCATCTGCCCTTCGGCAGTTGGGGGCAGACCCTGGTGCTGAGCCAGGCGTTGTTCGTACTGCTGCTGGCACCCAGCTTCTTCGAGCCGCTGCGAGAGGTGGCTGCCGTCTGGCATGACCGGGCCAGTGGTGAGGGCGCGCTGCAGTCGCTCGATGGCCTGGGACGCGACGCTCAGCCGCTGCCCGGGGCGCTCGCCGCACCGCGCCGAGCTGGTGGCCGAGCCTGCGCCTTGCGCCTGGAGCAGGTGCTACCCCAGGCGCCTGGTGGTGTCAACGCGCTGTCTCTCCTGAGCCTGAACGTGCGGCCTGGCGAGCATGTGGCGCTGTGGGGCCCCAGCGGCAGCGGCAAATCGCTGTTGCTGGCGCAGATCGCGGGCCTGCTGCCCATGGCAGGGCTGGGGCGCATCCATGTGGATGGCCAGTTGATCGATGCCGAATCGGCGGGCAGGCTGCGCGCAAGCATGGCCTGGATGGGGCAGAGCCCCCATGTATTTGCTGGCTCGGTTGCAAGCAACCTCGCGCTGGGCCGTCAGGGTCTGGCCTTCGGTGAGCTGCGTAAGGCCATGCGGCTTGCGGGGCTGGGCGCGGTGGCCCAGGCGCGTGCCGGCGCCACGCTGGGCGAGGGCGGCGCCGGCTTGTCGGGCGGCGAGATCGTGCGACTGGCGCTGGCACGCCTGGCCTTGGCACGCGATGCGGGCCTGCTGTTGGTTGACGAGCCCACGGCGCATCTGGATCCCGCCACGGCCGCCCAGGTCACCGATGCCCTGCTACATCTGGCGGGTGGGCGCACGCTGATCGTCGCCACCCATGATGCGGAGCTGGCTGCCGCCATGCATCGCGTGGTGGTGTTGACGCCCGATGCCGGGGCCTTTGCGCAGAACCGCCTGGCCGACATGACCAACGAGGAGTGCATCGCATGAAGCCCCGCTCCAGCCTGTTGGCGGTGTCCTCGACCCTGGCAAGCATGGCACCGCGTCGCCTGTGGCTGGGCGGCGCATTGCTGGCCTTGCTCACGGTGCTCATGGGCATGGCGCTGTTGGGTTTGTCGGGCTGGTTCATCACGGCCACGGCGCTGGCCGGACTGATGCCGGCCACGGCCCTGGTTTTTGATGTTTTCATGCCCTCGGCGGGAATTCGACTTTTGGCTTTGGGGCGCACGGGCACGCGCTATGCCGAGCGGCTGGTTACGCATGAAGCCACCCTGGCCGTGCTGGCCGCGCTGCGCGAGCGGCTGCTGCGCAGTTGGGCCACACCTGCCGCGGCGCGGAGCCTGCGGTTGCGCCCGGCGCGATTGCTGCAGCGGCTGACGGCCGATGTGGATGCGTTGGACAGCCTGTACCTGCGCCTGTTCGTGCCGCTGGTGGCGGCCGCTGGCGCCACGCTGATGGTGGTTCTTGCCCTGGGGTTCATGCGCTGGTGGCTGGGCCTGGCCTTGGCCGCCTGGCTGCTGGTCACGGGCTTTGGCAGCGCACTGTGGTTGGCGCGTGCCGCGCGCCGTCCTGCAGTGCGCCGTGCGTTGGCGCTGGAGTCGCTGCGAACCCGTACCGCCGATCTGGTGGCCGGGCAGACAGAGCTGGTGATGGCCGGCACCCTGGCCGCTCATTGCGAGCGCATCGCCGCGCTGGATGCACGCGTGGCTGATGCGGATCGCGTGCTCTATGGCCTGGAGGCCAGGGTGTCCTTCATCCAGGGCCTGTGTGCCGCACTGGCCCTGGCTGGCGTGCTGCTAGGGGTGGGCTGGCTGGCACAGTCCGGCCTGCTGGGCGCTCCCGTGGCTGCACTGGCTGTGCTGCTGGTGCTGACGGCTGTAGAGCCGTTTGCTGCAATGCGTCGCGGCGCTCTGGAGTCCGGCCGCAGCGGCTTGGCCGCGCGCCGGCTGGCCTCAGCTGTGTGCGGCTGGGACGACGCCGCCCAGATTTTGCAGGCCTCGCCGTGCGCCGGCGTGGCCGTGGAGCTGGAACAGGCTGTGGCACCCCATGGCGCCGGGCTGCCGCAGCGGCTGCGCATCCACGATGGCGAACGGGTGGCCCTGCTGGGCGCGAGCGGCGCGGGCAAGACCACGCTGCTGTCACTGATGGCGGGCGAGCTGCAGCCGCTGGGCGGCGCCGTGCGGGCGCAGCGCTGCACCTGGATGACGCAGCGCACAGAGCTGTTCGAGGACAGCCTGCGCGACAACCTCTTGCTGGCCAGCCCCGGCGCCGACGATGCGCGGCTGTGGGCGGCGCTGGAGGTCGCAGGCCTGGCGCCGGACGTGCGGGCCATGCCCCAGGCGTTGGATACACGCCTGGGAGAGGGCGGTCTGGGCCTGTCAGGCGGTCAGGCGCGGCGCCTGGCACTGGCGCGGTTGCTGCTGAGTCCGGCGCGCTGCTGGTTGTTGGACGAGCCCACTGAGGGGCTGGACGCGCAGACGGCTGCTGATCTGCTGGCGCGTCTGGAGGGCGCTGCGCAGGGGCATACCGTGGTTGTGGCTACCCACAAGCTTCGCGAGGCCCGACTGGCCGACCGCCTGCTGTGGGTGAGCGAGGGCGTGGTGGTGGCGGACGCACGGCGTGGCGCGCCAGCGTTCGATGAGGCACTAGGCCGTCTGCGGCAAGACGGCTGAGCATAGTTTGGCAGCAAGGAATTCATCCCAAGTAACTCGAGAGAAAGGATCTCACCATGGACTTCGACATCGTCGATTTATCGCGGCTGCAGTTCGCGGTAACGGCGCTCTACCACTTCCTTTTCGTTCCGTTGACCATCGGCCTGGCCGTGATCATCGCCATCATGGAGACCGTCTACGTGATGACGGGCCGCACCATCTGGCGCGACATGACGAAGTTCTGGGGCGCACTTTTCGGCATCAACTTCGCCATGGGTGTGGCCACCGGCATCGTGATGGAGTTCCAGTTCGGCATGAACTGGAGCTACTACAGCCACTATGTGGGCGACATCTTCGGCGCGCCGCTCGCCATCGAGGGGCTGATGGCTTTCTTTCTCGAAGCCACCTTTGTGGGATTGTTCTTCTTTGGCTGGGATCGCATGAGCAAGGTAGGGCACTTGGTGGCTACCTGGTGCGTGGCCCTGGGTTCGAACTTCTCGGCGCTGTGGATCCTGATCGCCAACGGCTGGATGCAGAACCCCGTGGGCGCGCAGTTCAACCCCCAGACCATGCGCATGGAGGTCACCGATTTCTTCGCCGTGCTGACCAACCCCGTGGCTCAGGCCAAGTTCGTGCACACGGTCTCGGCCGGCTATGTGACAGCGGCCATCTTCGTGCTGGGCATCTCGGCCTGGTACCTGCTCAAGGGCCGGCACATCCAACTGGCGCGCCGTTCCATGACAGTGGCTGCCTCGTTCGGCCTGGCCGCGGCACTGTCAGTGGTGGTGCTGGGTGATGAAAGCGGCTATCTGTCGTCGGAGCACCAGAAGATGAAGCTGGCCTCCATCGAGGCCATGTGGGACACCGAGCCTGCGCCGGCCGCCTTTACGGCCTTCGGGTTCCCCGACAAGGAGGCGCGCGAGACGCATTACGCCGTGCACATTCCCTGGGTCATGGGCCTGATCGGCACGCGTTCGCTGACCACCGAGATTCCGGGCATCAACGATTTGGTCAAGAAGACCGAGCAGTACGTGCGGGACGGCATCGTGGCCTATGACGCGCTGGAGACCATCCGTGCGGTGCGTGCACCGGATCAGGTACCGGCCGAGACCAGGGCGGCGTTCGAGGACAAGGGTGCCATGCTGGGCTACGCGCTGCTGCTCAAGCGCTATGTGGACGACCCGCGTCAGGCGACGGACGCGCAGATCCGGCAAGCTGCCTGGGACACGGTGCCGGCCGTGGGGCCGCTGTTCTGGAGCTTTCGCATCATGGTGGGGCTAGGCATGTTCTTCATCCTGCTCACGGCCGCGTTCTTCTGGCTGTCGGTGCGCCGCAGGCTGGATGCGCATCCCTGGATGCTCAAGCTGGCGGTATTCGCCATTCCACTGCCCTGGATTGCCGCCGAATGCGGCTGGATCGTAGCCGAGGTGGGCCGCCAGCCCTGGATCATCGAAGGCGTGCTGCCCACGGCGCTGGCCGTTTCCAACCTGGGGGCGGGCACGCTGCTGCTGACCATCGCCGGCTTCGTCGCCATTTACACCGTGCTTTTCGTCATCGAGATGAAGCTGCTGATCAAGGCGATACGCAAGGGGCCGCACGAGGAGAGTGAGCCGCACCTGACCACCTATTTTCCGTTGATGCAAAAGCTCGCCCGCGGGCAATGAGCTGGGGAGATTGACACCATGATTCTTCACGAACTGCTGAGTTACGACGTCCTTCGCCTTCTGTGGTGGGGACTGCTGGGCCTGCTGCTCATCGGCTTCGCCGTGACCGATGGCTTCGACCTGGGAGCGGCGGCCTTGCTGCCTCTGGTGGGCAAAACCGACGTGGAGCGACGCGTCGTCATCAACAGCGTAGGCCCCGTGTGGGAGGGCAACCAGGTCTGGCTCATCCTGGGCGGTGGTGCCATCTTCGCGGCCTGGCCACAGTTGTATGCCATCTCGTTCTCCGGTTTTTACCTGGCCATGTTCGCCGTGCTGGTAGCGCTGATCCTGCGCCCCGTGGCCTTTAAGTTCCGCAGCAAGCGCGAGGAACCCGCCTGGCGTGCGCGCTGGGATGCCGTGCTGTGCATGGCCGGCGTGGTGCCGGCGTTGATCTTCGGCGTGGCCGTGGGCAACGTACTGCAGGGCGTGCCCTTTCGCCTCGCGCCCGACATGCGCATCTACTACGAGGGTACGTTCTTCGGTCTGCTCAACCCGTTCGCGCTGCTGGCTGGCCTGGTCTCTCTGGCCATGTTGCTCATGCACGGCGCATCCTGGCTGGTGTTCAAGACCGAGGGCGAGGTGGCAGCCCGCGCGCGCCGTTTCGGCGTGATTGCCGCCATTGCAACCACGGTGCTGTTCGCGGTGGCAGGCGTGTGGCTGGCGACGTTCAACGGTTACCGCATCACCAGCGCGGTCGATCCCGTGGGGCCGTCCAACCCGCTGTTCAAGACGGCCGAAGTGCATGCGGGTGCCTGGTTTGCCAATTACCGGGCGCAGCCCGCGCTCTACCTGGTGCCGGCCCTGGGCCTGCTGCTGCCGCTCTTGGCGGCCCTGGGCATGCGGCTGCGCCGCGAGTGGCTGGCGCTGCTGTCCAGCGGTCTGGGCATCGCGGCCATCATCGCCAGCGTGGGCGCGTCCATGTTCCCGTTCATTCTGCCTTCGTCGCTGAACCCGCAGCACAGCCTCACGGTCTGGGATTCCTCGTCCAGCCATCTGACACTGTTCATCATGTTGGTGTGTGCACTGATCTTCGTGCCCATCATCCTGGCCTACACCAGCTGGGTTTACAGCGTGCTGCGCGGCAAGATCGATCCCATGGCCATCGTCGATGGCCGGGGCCACTCTTATTAATCCCCTGGCTCACGAAGCTGCAAGAAAGGAAACAAAACCATGTGGTATTTCGCCTGGTTGCTCGGCCTGCCGCTGGCGGCGGCCTTCGCGGTGCTCAACGCGATGTGGTACGAACTGATGGATGACGAGGCCACGCGCCGCGAATTGCTAGCACGCGAAAAGCCTGCCAAGCATTGAAACAAAAGCAGCTCCCTCGGGAGCTGTTCTTCTTTTCCGGGTGGACTGTGGTCAGTCGTCCGTTTCATCGGGTTGGGCGCGGCCCTTTGAACCTGTGACGCGGTTCTTGAGTTCGCGCCGCAGCGTCACGGCCATGCCCATTTCCATGAGCTGCATGTCGATTTCGTGCGACAGGTGCTGCAAGTCGTCGCGCCGGGTCATCAGCCGGTCGATTAGCCCGTACATGTCGCATATGCGCTGCTGGGCGTGGCGCTTTTGATGGCGCAGCTGTATCAGGCCGGCAGGCCTCATTCTTGAGCCCGATGCTGGTGGCGTTGTTGGCGCGAGAGAACTCCAATGTCTCCTTGATCTGGTCGGCGTTGAGCGGCTCTGCGGCCGGAGGCCGCAAGGCGTAGATCTGGCCTACGGCGCGGCTGATGTCCCGGCGGCTGCCCCGCTCTCCAAGAGTGCGAGACAAATGGCCGGTTCGCCGTGGGAAGAGTTTTTGAATTGCACCATGGCCTTGATTGGGCGCCGGGCACAGAAAGTGCCGACGTGGCTGTTGGCGCCGTGCATGAGTGTGATGAAAGGCGCACAATAATGACGTTGTTTTGTCTTTCCTCTCTTTCGCAGGCGTAGGCCCGGGGCTGCTGGCTTTGATGGTCAGCCCCTTGCTGGGCCTGAAAGCCTTCCCGATTGCCACCCATGTCCCACGTTAGCCGCAGTGCGTTGATCGACTGCACCAAGGGCTTGGCCTGCGCCGCCATCGTCTGGCACCACCTGGCGTTTTATGGTCCCATGTCTGACGTGGCGCGCCAGGTGATTCCCGGGGTGATCGACTGGCTGTACGAATACGCGCGCATGGCAGTGCAAGTGTTCCTGGTGCTGGGCGGTTATCTTGCGGCATCCAGTCTGGCGCCTCAAGGCAGTGCGCGCTTTGCAGACCCCGCGCAGCGCATCGCGCGGCGCTTTGTGCGCCTGGTGGTGCCTTATGCGGCGGCGCTGGTGTTGGCCATCGTGGTGCAGGCGGCGGTGCAGCCGTGGTTTGACCAGCCCTACGTGTCTGACCCGCCGGGCCTGGTGCAATTGCTGGCGCATGCGCTCTTGCTGCAGGGGGTGCTGGGCGAGGAATCGCTGTCGGCCGGTGTTTGGTATGTGGCGATCGACTTTCAGCTGTTTGCGCTGATGACGCTGGTGCTGGCGTGCGCATCCCGCGCTACGGCGATCCTGCGTGCGCGCGGCGGCGGGCCTGCGCAAGAGCCGCGCGGACCTTGGGGTGTGAGCTTTGCGCAGGCCCTGGTGGTGGCGGGCGTGGCAGCGTCGCTGCTGTACTTCAACCGCGACGCAGACTGGGACACCTGGGCCGTGTATTTCTTTGGCGCCTACGGTCTGGGCATGATGGCCTGGTGGGCCGTGCAGGCGCCCCGTGCGGCTGCCTGGGGTTGGGCGCTGCTGATGGCGGCGCTGGTGCTGACGGCGTTGGTGCTGGACTGGCGCCCGCGCATCGCGCTGGCCGGCACCACATCGCTGGCATTGGTGGCTGTCATGCGCCTTCCGGCAACGGCGCGCTGGCAAGGCTGGTCACCTTTGAGTCGGCTGGGGCAGATGTCTTACTCGGTGTTTTTGGCGCACTTTGCCGTGTGTGTGCTGGTCAATGCCGTGGAGAGCCATTTCTGGCCGCAGTCGGTGACGGCTGCGCTGGCGGGTATGGTGATCGCCTTCGGGCTGTCACTCTACGCGGGCCATGTGCTGTATGAGCACGTGGAGCGTCACGTGCCCAGCTGGAATCTTGCGCTACGCTGGCAAGCCGGGCTGGTGGGCGCGGGGCTGTTGACGACGACGTTGATGGCAGCGCTGGACTGAACAGAAAGCAATAAGAAAACAAGGCAGCCGCTGCGCGCCGCGTTACTGGTCGCGCTGCAGCAGCCGAGATGCTTCAGCGGTGCAACTCGCCCGCGTTTTCGGGTTGAAACTCGATGGCATCCACCCGTACCGTGACCTGTCCCGTGGGGCTGGGCATCTGAAACTCATCGCCCACACTCAGGCCCAGCAGGGCAATGCCCACGGGCGCGAACACCGACACCTTTTCGCCCGATCCGTCCATTTCTCTGGGGTACACCAACGTCAGCGTGTTGGACTTGCCGGATTCCAGCAGCGTGAAGCGCACGGTGGAATTCATGGTGACCACGTTGGGCGGCATGTCCTTGGGGTCGAACACGTCGGCGCGGTTCAGCTCTGCCTCCAGCGCCTCGCGTCCGGGGAAGGGTGCGGTTTGTTTGTCCAGCAGGGCTTCGATGCGATCCATGTCCAGGGACGACAGGATGATGTTGGGCTTGCTCTGCATGGTGTGACTTCCTCGTAAACGGTGGTGAAAACGCGGCCACTGTGCAGACGCGTTCTGACAGACAAAAGCCCGGGCAACGGGGTTGTCCGGGCCAAGGCTTGTTCTGTGGATTGCGCGCATCTTGATGCGCGAAGGGGTGCGATTGTGCGTCGGGATCGGCGTTTTGCCAAGCGATCACACACGCGCGCAGTGCGAATTGCTGCTGCGCTTGCCGTGTGCTGAAGAAAGGCGTAGCGCGTTGCGATCTGTCAAAAAGTGCCAGAATGACTGTTCATTCATACAGCTTGTGATGTGTCAGATCATGCAGTCATTCATGCACGACGAAGACCCTGGCGCGCAGCGGCCCGCTGCCGTGGTGCGGGTGCCTGTGCGCGCGCTCAAGGGGCGCGGCGCGGCCTCCCAGCCGTCCCACCGTTTCATGCGCAATGCGCGCGAGCCCTTCGATGATGGCTGGGGTGCGCAGGCAGTTGAACCAAGTGGCAGTGTGGACGGTCGGGATGACCAGGGTGATGCGGCCGCAACTTCCTTGCCAACCCAGGTGATCCTTGAAGACGCGCGCAGCGCACTGTGCAGCAACGACTCGCCCGATATCTTTTTCGAGCAGTCGGTAAACCCCTATCGCGGCTGCGAGCATGGTTGCATCTACTGCTACGCGCGGCCCACGCACAGCTACCTCAACCTCTCGCCGGGGCTGGACTTCGAGACGCGCATCATCGCCAGGCGCAACATTGCCGACGTATTGCGCACCGAGCTGGCGCGTGCCAGCCACAGGCCGTCGGTGGTCAACATCGGCTCGGCCACCGACTGCTACCAGCCCGTGGAGCGCGAGCTGCGCCTGACCCGTGCGCTGATCGAGGTGATGCACGATGCGCGCCACCCGTTTTCGCTGATTACCAAGAGCAGCGGCGTGGAGCGCGACCTGGACTTGCTGGCCCCGCTGGCGCACAGCCGCCTGGCCGCGGCCTACGTGACCATCACCACGCTGGACGCGCGGCTGGCGCGTGTGCTGGAGCCGCGCGCCGCCGCGCCGCACCGGCGCCTGCGCACCATACGCGCGCTGGCCGATGCCGGCGTGCCCGTGGGCGTGAGTGTGGCGCCGCAGATTCCCTTCATCACCGAAGATATGGAGCAGGTGCTGGCCGCCGCGCGCGATGCGGGCGCTACCTCGGCCTTCTACACGGTGATCCGTCTGCCGTGGGAGCTGGACGCGCTGATGCTCGAATGGCTGCAGCTGCACTATCCGCAGCGCGCCGCGCGCGTCATGGCGCGCATCCAGGATCTGCACGGCATCGACCCAGCCGCGCGTGCAGCCGGCAAGAGCTACGACAGCCACCACGCCACCCGCATGAAAGGCACCGGCCTGTGGGCCGACCTGCTGCGCCAGCGCTTTGAGAAAACCTGCGCGCGCCTGGGCCTGAACCGCCAGCGCACCGAGCTTGACTTGTCGCAGTACCGCCCGGCGCTGGCGCGGGGGCAAGGCGTGCTGTTTTGAGCTTACGCCCCAGGCACGCCCAACTGCCGCGCGTGGTGGCGCAGGTGGTCGTCGATGAAGCTCTGGATGAAGTAGTAGCCGTGGTCGTAGCCCGCGTGGCGGCGCAGCGTGAGCGGCTGGCCCGCTGATGCGCAGGCAGCCTCGAACAGGTGCGGGTGCAACTGGTCGGGCAGGAATTTGTCTGCAAGCCCCTGGTCGATCAGGATGCCACCCGGGTAGGGTGCGGCGGGGTAGTTTTCGATCAGCACGGTGGCGTCGTGCTCGCCCCAGCTCAAGCGGTCGGCGCCCAGATAGCCAGTGAAGGCTTTTTCACCCCAGGGGCATTGCGTGGGCGCGCAGATGGGTGCCAGCGCCGACAGGCTTTTGAAACGGCCCGGGTAGCGCAGTGCCAGCGTGAGCGCGCCATGCCCGCCCATGCTGTGGCCGAAGATGCCCAGCCGGGCGGCGTCAATTGGCAGCGCGCTGGTGACCAGCGGCAACAACTCCTGAAGCAGATAGCTTTCCATGCGCCAGTGCGTGGACCAGGGCGCCTGCGTGGCGTCCAGGTAAAAGCCCGCGCCCACGCCAAAGTCCCAGGCGTCGGCTTCGCCTGCCACACCTGCGCCGCGCGGGCTGGTGTCGGGGGTAATGAGTGCCATGCCTAGCTCTGCTGCCAGACGCTGCGCGCCGGCCTTGGTGGGGAAGGTCTCTTCAGTGCACGTCAGGCCCGCCAGGTAAAGCAGTGCGGGTACGCGTTCGCCGACATGTGCGCTGTCCAGCGCCCGGGGCGGCAGATACACGGCAAAGCGCATTGGCAGGCCGACGGTGCGCGATGCGTGGCGGTAAAAGCGCTGCTCGCCGCCAAAGCAGGCATGGGCGGAGAGCAGTTCCAGGGATTTGGGCATAGGTTGGGTTGCTTCTGTATTGATAGCTGTAAGCGCTTGTCAAATAAGCGCTAGAGCCAAAAAATGCTACTGCTTCAATCCGCGTAGCGCACCACCGAACGGATCGACTTGCCTTCGTGCATCAGGTCGAACGCCTGGTTGATGTCGGTCAGGCCCATGGTGTGGGTGACAAACGGCGCCAGCTGGATCTTGCCGGCCATCGCGTCTTCGACCATGCCGGGCAGCTCGCTGCGGCCCTTGACGCCGCCAAAGGCCGTGCCCAGCCACTTGCGGCCGGTGACCAGCTGAAAGGGGCGGGTGCTGATCTCCTGCCCCGCACCGGCCACGCCAATGATGACGCTCTGGCCCCAACCGCGGTGTGCGCATTCCAGCGCGGCACGCATCACATTGACGTTGCCGATGCACTCGAAGCTGTGGTCCACGCCCCATCCGGTCATCTCGACGATGACTTGCTGGATTGGCTTGTCGTAGTCCTTGGGGTTGATGCAGTCCGTGGCGCCGAAGGTGCGCGCCAGGTCGAACTTGGACGGATTGGTGTCGATGGCGATGATCCGGCCGGCATTCGCCAGCTGGGCACCCTGGATCACCGCCAGCCCGATGCCGCCCAGTCCGAAGACGGCTACTGAGTCGCCCGGTTGCACCTTGGCGGTGTTCTTCACCGCGCCCAGGCCGGTGGTCACGCCGCAGCCCAGCAGGCAGACTTGCTCGGGATTGGCGTCGGGGTTGACCTTGGCCAGCGACACCTCGGCCACCACGGTGTATTCGCTGAAGGTGGAGCAGCCCATGTAGTGATAAATGGGCTGACCGTTGTATGAAAAGCGCGTGGTGCCATCTGGCATCACGCCCTTGCCCTGCGTGGCGCGTACGGCCACGCACAGGTTGGTCTTGCCGCTCTTGCAAAACAGACATTCGCCGCATTCGGCGGTGTACAGCGGAATGACGTGGTCGCCCGGCTTGACGCTGGTCACGCCTTCGCCCACTTCGACCACGATGCCCGCGCCCTCATGGCCCAGCACGGCAGGGAAGATGCCCTCGGGGTCGTCGCCGCTGAGCGTGAAGGCGTCTGTGTGGCAGACGCCGGTGTGCGTGATCTTGACCAGCACTTCGCCCTTTTGGGGCGGCGCGACGTCGATCTCGACGATTTGCAGGGGTTCACCAGCTTTGAAGGCTACGGCGGCGCGGGATTTCATGGGAGGACTCCTGGGGCTGACTGAAAGAGGGGCAGGTTATTTCAGATACGAGCGCAGCAGGGACAGGGTTTCATCGACCGCCTGAGGCGAGGGCGCGGGCTGCTGCGCCAGCGTTTCGCGGATATGGCTGTCGAGCAGGTCGGCCATTAGCCCATGCACGGCGCCGCGCAGGGCAGCAAGCTGCTGCAGAAGGGGCGCGCAGTCGCTGCCCGCTTCTACGGCGCGTTCCAGGGCCTCGGCCTGGCCGCGGATACGGCGTAGCCGCGTGATGGCGCGTTGCTTGTCCTCGGCGCTGTGTGGCATGGTGCTGGCGGTTGTCGTAAAGCCTGAAACAATGCAGTTTTCTCGTACTATGGGTGAGTATAAAAGAAATATGACGATCTGGTATGCGTTAACAAGGTGTTTTTCATTATTACTGGGTAGGGGTATAAGCCATGAAGGCGGCCGTGCAAGCCGATTTCAAGCGCATTCGGCAGTCTGAGCCTGCGCTTGCGCGGCCCAGTGGCAGAGACAAAAAAGCCCGCAGGCAACCAGTGCGTGCGGGCTTTGGGAAGCGGTTGCCTGCGGGCAGGCAACGCGCCTATCAGCGGTTGTTGAGGTCGGGTACGTCGCGGCGTTCGGAACCTGTGAACAACTGGCGTGGACGGCCAATCTTGTATTCGGGATCGCTGATCATCTCGTTGAGCTGGGCAATCCAGCCGACGGTGCGGGCCAGCGCGAAAATGCCGGTGAACAGGTTGACCGGGATGCCGATGGCGCGCTGCACGATGCCGGAGTAGAAGTCCACATTCGGGTAGAGCTTGCGCTGCACGAAGTAGTCGTCTTCCAGGGCAATCTTCTCGAGCTGCTTGGCCAGGGCGAACAGCGGGTCTTTTTCCAGACCCAGCTCGGCCAGCACTTCGTTGCAAGTCTCTTGCATGAGCTTGGCGCGGGGGTCGTAGTTCTTGTACACGCGGTGGCCAAAACCCATCAGCTTGACGCCGGAGTTCTTGTCCTTGACCTGCTCCATGAACTCGCCCACCTTGGCCACGCCGCCGTTGCGCTGGATGTCTTCCAGCATGTTCAGGCAGGCTTCGTTGGCGCCGCCGTGGGCAGGGCCCCACAGGCAGGCCACGCCAGCGGAGATGGCAGCGAAGGGGTTGGTGCCCGACGAGCCGCACAGGCGCACGGTGGAGGTGGAGGCGTTTTGCTCGTGGTCTGCGTGCAGGATGAAGATGCGATCCATCGCGCGCTCGATCACGGGGTTGACCTTGTAGTCCTCGCACGGCGTGCCGAACATCATGCGCAGGAAGTTACCTGCATACGAGAGGTCGTTGCGCGGGTACATGTAGGGCTCACCCTTGCCGTACTTGTAGGCCATGGCCACCAGCGTGGGCATCTTGGCAATCAGCCGGATGGCAGCGATGTCGCGGTGCTGGGGGTTATTGATGTCGGTGCTGTCGTGATAGAAGGCCGACATTGCGCCCACCAGGCCCGTCAGCACGGCCATGGGGTGTGCGTCACGGCAGAAACCGCGCAGGAAGAACTGCATCTGCTCGTGCACCATGGTGTGCTGCAGCACCAGCTTGTGGAAATCATCGCGCTGCGTGGCGCCAGGCAGTTCGCCCTTGAGCAGCAGGTAGCAGGTGTCGAGGTAGTCGCACTTTTCGGCCAGTTGCTCGATGGGGTAGCCGCGGTACAGCAGCTCGCCCTTGTCGCCGTCGATGTAGGTAATGGACGACTGGCAGGAGGCCGTGGACAGGAAACCGGGGTCGTAGGTGAACATGCCGGTCTGCGCGTACAGCTTGCGGATGTCCACCACATCTGGGCCGATGCTGCCCTGGTACACGGGAAGCTCCACGCTGGGGCTGCCGTTGCTGAACGAGAGCGTCGCTTTGTTGTCTGCCAGTTTCATTTCCAGTTTCCTTTTGTAGTTTGCCTTGCACAAGGCCGGGTGCTATGCACGTTGGCGCAGCTGTTTCAGCACGTCCTTGACTTCGTCGGTGTCGATCTCGCCCGCTGGCTCCGTGCGGCGCAGCAGCAGGTCCAGCAGGTCGTTATCCGACAAGTCCATCAATGCCGTGAGTCCTCGCGCCTGACGAGCGGTCAGGCGCGAGCCGTGGGTCGTAAAGAACCGCTCGATGAACAGGTCATTCTCGACCAGTCCGCGGCGGGAACGCCACCGCAAAATGGCTACTTCGCGTTCGTCCAGCAGTACTTCGTCGGCCATGGTTCTCAGATGGCGCGGCGTGCCATCAATTCCTTGATCTTGCCAATGGCGCGCGTAGGGTTCAGGTGCTTGGGACACACGTCCACGCAGTTCATGATGGTGTGGCAGCGGAACAGGCGGTAGGGATCCTCCAGGTTGTCCAGACGCTCGCCGGTGGCCGTGTCGCGGCTGTCCGCGATGAAGCGGTAGGCCTGCAGCAGGCCCGCAGGGCCCACAAACTTGTCTGGGTTCCACCAGAACGATGGGCAACTGGTGGAGCAGCTGGCGCACAAGATGCATTCATACAGGCCGTTGAGCTCTTCACGCTCTTCAGGCGACTGCAGGCGCTCCTTGCTGGGCGAGGCGTAGATGTCGCTTTGCAGGTAGGGCTTGATCGAGTTGTACTGCTGGAAGAACTGTGTCATGTCCACGATCAGGTCGCGGATCACGGGCAAGCCGGGCAGGGGCTTCAAGACGATGTCGCCCGTGAGGGTCTTCATGTTCGTCAGGCAGGCCAGGCCGTTCTTGCCGTTGATGTTCATCGCGTCAGAGCCGCACACCCCTTCGCGGCAGGAGCGGCGAAACGAGATGGAAGGATCCATCTGCTTGAGTTTGACCAGGGCATCCAGCAGCATGCGCTCGTGGCCGTCAAGCTCCAGCTCGACGGTCTGCATGTACGGCTTGGCGTCCTTGTCCGGGTCGTAACGGTAGATTTTGAAAGTACGCTTCATGGGGATGTTCTTTCGTGGGCGTCGGGGTTAGAACGTGCGAACCTTGGGCGGCACGCTGTCCACGGTCAGGGGCTTGAGGTTGACGGGCTTGTAGGTCAGGCTGTTGCCTTCGCTGTGCCACATCGTGTGCTTGAGCCAGTCTTTGTCGTTGCGGCCCAGCGGGAACTCGGGGTGGTCGGCGGGGTGCTCGTAGTCATAGACAGTGTGCGCACCGCGGCATTCCTTGCGGGCCGCTGCGGAGGTCATCGTGGCCTGGGCCACTTCGATCAGGTTGTCCACTTCCAGCGCTTCCATGCGGGCCGTGTTCCAGACCTTGGACTTGTCCTTGAGCGTCACAGCGCCCACGCGTTCGCGGATGGCGTTGATCTTGACCACACCTTCGTCCATGCCCTTTTGCGTGCGGAACACACCAGCATGCTGTTGCATCGAGTTGCGGATGTCGCCTGCGATGTCCTGGGCGTAAATGCCTTCCTTGGACTCTTGCAGCTGGTTGAGTCGCGTCAGGGTGCGGTCAGAGCCGTCGGCAGGCACGGCATGGTGGTCGCCAAAGCGCTTGACGAATTCCACGATGTGCTTGCCAGCGGCCTTGCCGAACACCAGCAGATCCAGCAGCGAATTGGTGCCCAGGCGGTTGGCGCCGTGCACCGACACGCAGGAGCATTCGCCCACGGCATAGAGACCGTTGACCACCTTGTTTTGCACACCGTCGTGCACCACCACCTGGCCGTTGATGTTGGTGGGAATGCCACCCATCTGGTAGTGAATGGTGGGCACCACGGGGATAGGCTCCTTGGTGATGTCCACGTTGGCGAAGTTGTGGCCAATTTCCTCCACCGAGGGCAGGCGCTTGCGGATGGTGTCGGCGCCCAGGTGGTCGAGCTTCATCAGGATGTAGTCCTTGTTGGGACCGCAGCCGCGACCTTCCTTGATTTCCTGGTCCATGGAGCGGGACACGAAGTCGCGCGGCGCGAGATCCTTCAGCGTGGGAGCGTAGCGCTCCATGAAGCGTTCACCATTGCTGTTGAGCAAGATCGCGCCTTCGCCACGGCAACCCTCGGTCAGCAGCACGCCAGCGCCGGCCACGCCGGTGGGGTGGAACTGCCAGAATTCCATGTCCTGCAGCGGGATGCCGGCACGTGCCGCCATGCCCAGGCCGTCACCGGTGTTGATGAAGGCGTTGGTAGATGCAGCAAAGATGCGGCCTGCACCGCCGGTGGCCAGCAGCACGGCCTTGGCATGCAGTTCGTACAGGTCGCCGGTTTCCAGCTCCAGTGCAGTCACGCCCACCACGTCGCCCTGGGTGTTGCGGATCAGATCCAGCGCCATCCATTCGACGAAGAAGTTGGTCTTCGACTTGACGTTCTGCTGGTACAACGTGTGCAGCATGGCGTGGCCGGTTCGGTCGGCCGCGGCGCAGGCGCGTTGCACGGGCTTTTCGCCATAGTTGGCGGTGTGACCACCAAACGGGCGCTGGTAGATGGTGCCATCAGGGTTGCGGTCGAACGGCATGCCGAAGTGTTCCAACTCGATCACCACATTGGGTGCTTCGCGGCACATGAACTCAATGGCGTCCTGGTCACCCAGCCAGTCGGAGCCCTTGATGGTGTCGTAGAAGTGGTAGTGCCAGTTGTCCTCGGACATGTTGCCCAGCGACGCGGACACGCCGCCCTGCGCTGCCACGGTGTGCGAGCGGGTGGGGAAGACCTTGGACAGGCAGGCCACGTTCAGGCCAGCGCGGGACAGTTCCAGCGAGGCGCGCATGCCGGAGCCGCCGGCACCGACTATGACCACGTCAAACTTGCGCTTGGTGAGATTGGCTTTGGTGTAGCTCATTGTTTTCTTTCAATCGGGGGAGTCAGAGACGCCACAGAACCTGGAAGCCCCAGCCGGCGCAAGCCACCAGCCAGACGATGGTGAAGACCTGGAGAACCAGGCGCAGACCTGCGGCCTTGACGTAGTCCATCCAGATGTCGCGCACGCCAACCCAGACGTGCCAGATCAGGGCCACGATGACGGCGAACGTCAGCAGCTTCATCCATTGGGCAGCAAAAATGCCGGCCCACAGGTCGTAGCCGACAGAGCCTTTGCTGAAAATGACCTGTACCAGGACGGCCAGGGTGAAGAGGGCCATCAAAACCGCGGTGACGCGCTGAACCAGCCAGTCGCGCACACCGTAATGGGCACCGACGACGGTGCGTTTGGAGCCGTAATTCACAGACATGGGTGTTCCTTATTCTTGCTAAAGAGGCATGTGCGCAGAGCGCGGATCAATACAGGCCGAAGAGCTTGGCGCCCAAGATCAAGGTCAGGCCGATGCTGACCACGAGCGTCACGATGGCAGAACTCTTGCCGAACTCCTTGCTGACAGCGGAGTGGCTCACGTCCATCCAGACATGGCGCAGGCCGGCAATGAGGTGGTGCAGGTAAGCCCAGATCAGGGCCAAAACCACCAGCTTGACCAGCCACCCCGGCACGAAACCCAGGCCGGCAGAGAAGGCGGCAGTGAATGTGCCAAAGGAGATTTCAGAGGACACCGAGGCGTCAAACATCCAGATCACAAAGGGCAGCAGCAGGAACATGATCATGCCGCTTGCTCGATGCAGGATGGACACCCAGCCGGCTACGGGCAAGCGGTAGGTCCTCACGTCGTTGAAGATGTTGATGTTGCGGTACTCAGGCCGTTTCTTGGCAAGCTCAGTCATGGCAGGTGTGCTTTCGTGGATGTAACTGCGTTGTAATTGCGCGGGTTCAGGTAACGCAAAATTCTATTGCAATGCAACAGGGAGTACCTGTGGGGACTGCGTATTTTCTTGATGTGCGGCGGGTTGTGCGGCGTGTCAGCTCAGTTCGTTGTGGTAATGGTGGGTGTCTGTTCGATACAGGCCGCGGCGTAACTCCATCGGAACATCGTTGTAGGTGTAAGCCAGACGTTCCACGCTGAGCAGGGGAGTGCCGGGCGGCACGTTGAGCCAGTGCGCCTGGGTTTCGTCGGGCAGTATGGCACGTATTTTTTCCTCGGCCCGCACCATGCGTACGCCGAAATCCAGCTCGAACATCGCGTAAGTGGGACCTTGGTATTGGGCCATCTGATCGGCCGTCAGCCCCTTGAATGCATGACCGGGCAGCCAGATGTCTTCCAGGATGGTGGGTACGCCCGCAAAAGAAAGAATGCGTTTGGTCTGGATCACGGGATCGCCGGCGCGTAGTGCGAGGATGCGGGCGATCTCGGCGCTGGCGCGGGTGCGGCGGCATTCCAAAATGGTGCGCTGCGCGGGTCCTTCGACTCGCGCATCTCCCGTGTCCGGCAGCAGTTTCAGGAAGCGGTACTGCACCTGATGCTCAGCGTGGGTGGCCACAAAGGTGCCCTTGCCTTGGCGGCGGGTGACCAGATTTTCTGCGGCCAGTTCGTCAATGGCCTTGCGCACGGTGCCCTGGCTTACGCGAAAGCGGGCTGCCAGATCGGTTTCGCTCGGAATGGCTTCTCCTGGCTTCCATTCGCCGTGTTGCAGGCTGTGCAGGATGAGTCCTTTGATTTGCTGGTACAGCGGACTGAATGCCGGTGTGGCGGCGCCCGCGCCCGTGCTTGGTACGAACGTGCCTTCGGTGTTTGACGGGGTAGCAAGCGGCATGTTGGTGCAGGGCGGGCGAGCCCGCATTCAGGAAGGTGATATCAGATCATATCTTATATAAGACACAAGACAAATTGACCCTGCGCCTGAAACGGCGGTACACTTTGCGCCTGTTTTGCGGGGCACGGGCTGCTGACTGGCGCTGGTGCAACCTTGCACCAACACCTTTCTTTCTGTCATATCAATCCTGGAGCTTTTTCATGAGCAAGAAACCCGTTCGCGTCGCCGTTACAGGCGCTGCAGGCCAAATCGGTTACGCACTGCTGTTTCGCATCGCCTCCGGCGAAATGCTGGGCAAGGATCAGCCCGTCATCTTGCAACTGCTCGAGATTCCCGACGAAAAAGCCCAGAACGCGCTCAAGGGCGTGATCATGGAGCTGGAGGACTGCGCCTTCCCGCTGCTGGCTGGCATCGAAGCGCACAGCAACCCCGAAGAAGCCTTCAAGGACACCGACTACGCGCTACTGGTCGGTGCCCGTCCGCGTGGCCCCGGCATGGAGCGCGCCGACCTGTTGGCCGCCAATGCTGCCATCTTCACCGTGCAAGGCAAGGCGCTGAACAAGGTGGCTAGCCGTAACGTGAAGGTGCTGGTCGTTGGCAACCCCGCCAACACCAACGCCTACATCGCCATGAAGTCGGCCCCCGATCTGCCGGCCAAGAACTTCACCGCCATGCTGCGCCTGGATCACAATCGCGCAGCTTCGCAGTTGGCTACCAAGGGTGGCTTCAAAGTCGGCGATATCAAGAAGTTGACGGTGTGGGGCAATCACTCGCCCACCATGTACGCTGATTACCGTTTCGCCACTGTGGACGGCAAGTCGGTCAAGGATGCCATCAACGACCAGGTCTGGAACAAGGATGTGTTCCTGCCCACCGTGGGCAAGCGCGGCGCGGCCATCATCGCTGCGCGTGGCCTGTCGTCCGCAGCGTCGGCAGCCAATGCTGCCATCGACCACATGCGCGACTGGGCCCTGGGCTCCAACGGCGAGTGGGTGACGATGGGAGTGCCTTCCAATGGCGAGTACGGCATCCCAGCGGGCATTGTGTTCGGCTTTCCGGTGACCACTGAAAACGGCGAATACAAAATCGTCGAAGGTCTGGAAATCGATGCATTCTCGCAAGAATGCATCGACAAGACTTTGGCGGAACTGCAGGGCGAGCAGGACGGCGTCAAGCACCTGCTGTAATCCATGCACGCTCGGAACCATGCGCCGTTGCAGTGTCTCCTTGGCGAGCGGACTGGCGGCGCGGGTTTTTCAGTCCGGTTCCCTGCTGCCACCCCCGTTTCCCGGCGCAGCGTCGGCGCGGGGTGCGCCATCGGGCGATCCGTGGGTGATGTGATGCTGGTACCGAACGTCATCTCGGATAGGCTTCCAGCTGTTCTCGGCTTTGTGCCTGCCGGGTTACGCGCCGGTTTCATTCATGCCTGCCTGCGTTGCGCAAGCCGGTTTTGGTTGGCACAGCAGGATGTCCGCAACCTGGCGGGCTTTGCCCCGGCCTTCTTTTTCGCGCAGCGTGCCCCATGACAACGTCCGCAGCACATCCTGCCCAAGTCCTGCTAGGCGCCCAGGCGGGCGCTCACGGCATTCCCGTGTGCGATCACTACAGTGGCGTGGAAGTGCGCATGCGCAAAAGCCTGCAGTTGCAGCAGCAGATGCAGCTCGAATTTGGGCATTGCGTGTTTGACGTAACTCTGGATTGCGAGGACGGCGCTCCGGTGGGGCAAGAGCGCGAGCACGCCATGCTGGTGGCCCAACTGGCCCGGGATGCGGCGCCGGGAGCGCGCGTGGCGGCACGTGTGCACACGGTGGATCACCCCGCTTTTCAGCAGGACATGACCATCATCGCGGGCGAGGCGGGCCTTCGCCTGTGCCACATCATGCTGCCCAAGGTGGAGACGGTGGATGACGTTCTGGCGGCTGAGCGTGCGCTGGACGCTGCCGGCGCCAACCATTTGCCGCTGCACGCACTCATCGAGTCACCGGCGGCAGTGCACCGTGCCTTTGATATTGCGGCGCACCCGCGGATCCAGAGTCTCAGTTTCGGGTTGATGGACTTTGTGTCGGCCCATGGCGGCGCCATTCCCGCCACAGGCATGACATCGGATGGGCAGTTTCAGCACCCGCTGGTCGTGCGAGCCAAACTAGAGATTGCCGCCGCCTGCCATGCCCACGGCAAGGTGCCGTCGCATTGCGTGGTCACCGAGTTCAGCGACGCAGCCGTGCTGCAGGCCGCAGCGGGCCGCGCAGCCCGTGAATACGGTTACACGCGCATGTGGAGCATTCACCCGGCGCAGATCCGCCCGATCCTCGCGGCCTTTGCGCCCGAGCAGTCCGAGATCGCACGTGCCGCCCGTATCATTTGCGCCGCCATGGAAGCTGACTGGGCCCCTATCAGCGAAGATGGCGTATTGCACGATCGAGCCAGTTACCGCTACTTCTGGCAGGTGCTTGATCGTGCGCACCAGACCGGCCGCGCGCTCCCCCCCGAGGCGCAGGCCTGGTTTGCACAACCACAGGCCGAGGCATGACACGGGTATCCTTGCTGCCAAACCGCCCGTTTTAAATCCCACCCCCCGCAGGAGTCCCCATGAAGACCCTCATCGCTTCCGCGCTCATAGCCCTGATTCCCGCATTGGCCGCCGCGCAGACGGCATCGCAATCGCCTGCCAAGCCTGCAGTCAAGGCGCAGAGTCAGAAGGCCACCGCCAACAAGACCGCCGCCGCCAAGCCGGCCGCCAAGTCCACGAAGGCAGCCCCAGACAAGTCGGCGACCGTGGTGGCCAAGGCAGCACCCACCAGCAGCCGCACCCGCTTGCACAGTGGTGCCATGCAGGTGGCGGCTGGCATCAGTGCGGCCGAAATTGCGCTCACCCCCCAGGAGCTGGCGATTGCCGAGTCTGTCTATACCGGCCGCATGGCCTGCGAACTCGGCGCCTTTGTCGAGGTGGAGGCTGATCCGCAGTCGCCTGGCCGTTTCTTCGTGCATGGCAAGGGCTTTCGCTATCACATGGCTCCCGTCGTGGCAGCCACCAGCGCCGTGCGTCTGGAAGACCAGAAGGCCGGTGCAGTCTGGATTCAAATTGCCAACAAGTCCATGCTCATGAATCACAAATTGGGCCAGCGCATAGCTGACGAGTGCATGGGTCCGCAGCAGGTGGTAGTGGCTGCGGCCATCAAGAAAAACCCGCCACCCAGCTTGCTGGACAGTCCTGTCACCCGCTAACCCGCTCTCGCCCCCCTGGCCCGGGCTTTGCCATGCGTGCGTTTGGCGTGCGCATGCCAGGCCGGGTTTTTGTTGTCCCACTTTGAAAACCAAGACCATTCCGGAGAAAAAAGACATGTTGAAAGCCTATCGCGACCATGTGGCCGAGCGCGCCGCCCTGGGCATTCCCCCCCTGCCTTTGGAGGCCAGGCAGGTGGCCGAGCTGATTGAGCTGATCAAGAACCCGCCCGCTGGCGAGGCCGAATTCCTGCTCGACTTGCTGACGCACCGCGTGCCGCCGGGTGTGGACGACGCGGCCAAGGTAAAGGCTTCTTTCCTCGCGGCCGTGGCGCATGGCGACATCCAGGTTGGCCTGATCTCCAAGGCCAAGGCCACCGAACTGCTGGGCACCATGGTGGGTGGCTACAACGTGCATCCCTTGATCGAGTTGCTCGACGACGCTGAAGTCGCTGGCGTGGCTGCTGAAGCGCTGAAGAAGACGTTGCTGATGTTCGACTTCTTCAACGACGTCGCCACCAAAGCAAAGGCGGGTAACGCCAAGGCCCAGGAAGTGATGAAGAGCTGGGCCGATGCCGAGTGGTTCACCAGCCGCCCTGAAGTCGAGAAGAAAATTACCGTCACCGTGTTCAAGGTGCCTGGCGAAACCAATACCGACGACCTGTCCCCCGCTCCCGACGCCTGGAGCCGCCCCGACATCCCGCTGCATTACCTGGCGATGCTGAAGAACACGCGTCCTGACGCAGCCTTCAAGCCCGAGGAAGACGGCAAGCGTGGCCCGATGCAGTTCATCGAAGACCTGAAGAAGAAGGGCAACCTCGTGGCCTATGTGGGCGACGTGGTGGGTACCGGTTCTTCGCGCAAGTCGGCTACCAACAGCGTGATCTGGGCCACCGGTCAGGACATTCCTTTCGTGCCGAACAAGCGTTTCGGCGGCGTGACGCTGGGCGGCAAGATTGCCCCCATCTTCTTCAACACACAGGAAGACTCCGGTTCGCTGCCGATCGAAGTGGACGTGTCCAGGCTGGAAATGGGGGACGTGATCGACGTGCTGCCCTACGACGGCAAGATCGTCAAGAACGGCGAAACCGTGGCCGAATTTGCGCTCAAGAGCGACGTGCTGCTGGACGAAGTGCGCGCTGGTGGCCGTATCAACCTGATCATTGGCCGGTCGCTCACCGCCAAGGCGCGTGAATTCCTGGGCCTGCCCGCTTCCACCGTGTTCCGCCTGCCCACAGCGCCCGCCGAGTCCAAGGCCGGTTTCACGCTGGCGCAGAAGATGGTCGGCCGTGCCGTGGGTCTGCCGGAAGGCCAGGGCGTACGTCCCGGCACATACTGCGAACCCAAGATGACCACCGTGGGTTCTCAAGACACCACCGGCCCCATGACCCGTGACGAGCTGAAAGACCTGGCTTGCCTGGGCTTCTCGGCTGACCTGGTGATGCAATCGTTCTGCCACACCGCGGCTTATCCCAAGCCCGTGGACGTGAAGACCCACCGCGAGCTGCCTGCCTTCATCAGCAACCGTGGCGGTGTGGCCCTGCGCCCAGGTGACGGCGTGATCCACAGCTGGCTCAACCGCCTGCTGCTGCCCGACACCGTGGGCACCGGCGGCGACTCGCACACCCGCTTCCCGATCGGCATCTCCTTCCCGGCTGGCTCCGGCCTGGTGGCCTTCGGCGCCGCCACGGGCGTGATGCCTCTGGACATGCCCGAGTCGGTGCTGGTGCGTTTCAAGGGCGAAATGCAGCCCGGCGTGACGCTGCGCGACCTGGTGCACGCCATTCCGCTGTATGCCATCAAGGCGGGCCTGCTGACCGTGGCCAAGGCCGGCAAGAAGAACATCTTCTCGGGCAAGATTCTTGAAATCGAAGGTCTGCCTGATCTGAAGGTGGAGCAGGCGTTCGAGCTGTCGGATGCCTCGGCCGAGCGCTCGGCTGCTGGCTGCACGATCAAGCTCAACAAGGAGCCGATCATCGAGTACCTGAAGTCGAACATCGTGCTGATGAAGAACATGATCGCCGACGGCTACCAGGATGCGAAGACCTTGCAGCGCCGCATCGAGAAGGTGGAAGCCTGGCTGGCCAAGCCGGATCTGCTGGAGGCCGACAAGGACGCTGAATACGCCGCTGTGATCGAGATCGACCTGGCCGACATCAAGGAGCCCATCGTTTGCTGCCCCAACGACCCGGACGATGCCAAGTTCCTGTCCGAAGTGGCCGGCACCAAGATCGACGAGGCCTTCATTGGCTCGTGCATGACCAACATCGGGCACTTCCGCGCAGCGGCCAAGCTGCTGGGTGGTCAGCGCGACATTCCCGTCAAGCTGTGGGTGGCCCCGCCGACCAAGATGGATCAGAACGAGCTGATCAAGGAAGGGCATTACGCGGCTTTCGGCACGGCTGGTGCCCGTACCGAAATGCCCGGCTGCTCGCTGTGCATGGGTAACCAGGCGCAGGTGCGTGAGGGTGCGACGGTCATCTCCACCTCCACCCGCAACTTCCCCAACCGCCTGGGCAAGAACACCAACGTGTTCCTGGGCTCGGCTGAGCTGGCCGCCATTGCCTCGCGCCTGGGCAAGCTGCCGACCAAGGAAGAGTACCTGCAGGAGATGGGCGTGATCGATGCCGACAAGGCCAGCGTCTATCGCTACATGAACTTCGACCAGATCGAAGAATACGCAGACGTGGCCAAGGGCGTTGCCGCCTGATGCTCTGATGCCCTGTTTGGGCTTGCCTGCTGGAAGCCCACCAAGCCAGCAACCCCGCCCGGTACGAACCTGGCGGGGTTCTTTTTGTGCAGTGTTTTACTGACCGATAGATGCTTGCGCCCGGCTTTCGCGGGTTGTTTGGGCCGAGGTCAAGCCAGCAAATCAGCCGGGCCGCGGCGCCAGCCGGATCCGCTGCAGCGCGGGCGAGGGCTGCGTCACGCTGCGGTCGAACGGATGCGCCTTGGTGCCCACCGCCTTCAGTATGCGCTGGACATAGGTGCGCGTTTCAAGGTAAGGCGGCACACCGCGGTAGCGCTCCACCTTGCCCTCACCAGCGTTGTAGGCCGCGGCCACAAGTGCCACGTCGCCTTCAAAGTAGGCCAGCAGCCAGCGCAGGTAGGCCAGTCCTCCTCGGATGTTTTGCGCCGGGTCGTAGGGGTTTTTGACGTTGAAACGCTCACTGGTTTCGGGAATCAGCTGCATCAGTCCCTGCGCGTTCTTGGCCGACAGCGCCTGGGGGTTGAAGTTGGACTCTGCTGCAATGATGGCCAGCGCCAACTGGGGCTCCACCTGGTATTGCGGCGCCATCTGGTGCACCAGTTGCATGATCTTGCGCGGCGCGATGGCCTGGTAGTCCACGCCGGGCGGGGCCGTGTCTGCCGCAGCGGGCGGCGGCAGGCGCATGCACTCGGGCACTTCGCCGGTGGTGCCGCCCACCACCCGAAGCATGCGCGTAGCCACCTCCAGCCCCTGTTCGGCGGCTGCATGGAAGAAAAAAGCAGCAGCCCCATCGTCGCGCGGCACACCGCGCCCGTGGGCGTACATCCATCCCAGGTTGTACTGGGCCAGCACGTCGCCCAGCCGCGCGCTGGCGCAGTACAGCTCTACGGCCCGCCGTGCGTCGCGCGCCACGCCTTCGCCGTGCTCGTGGGCAATGGCCTGCTGGCGAAGGCTGGCCGCCTGGGTGCTTTCCTGCCCCCCGGCCTGCGTCCACGCCGGGCACAGGGCAAGGGTGCACCACAAGGCCGTTGGACATAGTGCAGGTTTGGGCAGGCGAAGGCGCATGGAGATGCAGTATGCGCAGCTTCTCCCACGTCGTCACTACCCAGTTTGGGTCATAGCCAGGGGATACCGCCGCGATGGCGATGCAGCCCGGCATCGACACGCAGACTGTTGCGGCCTCTGTATGAGCACTTGTGCCCGCCAGGAAAACCTGGCTCAGCTCACTTCGGCCAGAAGGTCTTGCAATGCCTTGACCTGTTGGCGCAGACGCTCATTTTCGGCCTCCAGCTCGGCCACGCGCTGTTGCAGCCGGGCTGCGTCGGGAGCCGCCTCGGCGGTGGAGGGGCCGTCGCCTCCGGACGCTGTAGCCTCGGCCTTGGGTTTTTTCTTGGCATCGCGCACGCGGCGGGCCGCCTGCTTGAGCTCCTGGGCACCGCCCGCCGCCACGGTTTTCTGCTCTTCCACGGGCAGCGTGGCCACCACGGCGGCGGCGTTGAGTGACAGCTCGCCCGATTTCACGGCGGCCACCACCTCGGGCGCGGCATTCTGGTGGATGGTCTCGATGGCCTTGACCTGCGCCGCCGTCAGGCGGGCCACGCGGGCCAGTGCCTCGCGGGTATCCAAGGCTTCGTCCGGTACCTTGGGCACGCTGGCCAGGGCCTGCGCCACCACCGGGTCGGTATCGCCTTCCCACGGGGCCTGTGCATCGGGGGCCTGGGCGGCTTCGGCCTTTGCGGCGACCACGGCTGCGGCCGCAGCTGCGCGGCGGCTGGCGATGATTTCACGCTTGCGCAGGGCGAGCACGCCGCGCTGGAACTCCGACACGCTGCGCCGGCCCAGGTGCTGGTCGATCATCCACAGGTGCACGTCGTCCATGTTCTGAAAGCGCGTGTTCTGTACGGTCTGGAACGGCAGGCCGTGCTTGGTGCAGATGCGGTAGCGGTTGTGGCCGTCCACCAGGATGTTGCCCCACAGCACCAGGGCGTCGCGGCAGCCCTCTTCGAGCATGCTGCGCTCCAGCGCTTCGTCTTCTTCAGGGGTCAGGGGATCGATGTAGGCCAGCAGTTCGGGCAGGACGGTGATGTCGTTCGGGTTCATGGCAGTCCAAAACAAAAGGAAAAGGCCCCAGGTCGTCCCACGAGGCCTTCAAAAATAGGAGCTGCCAGCGCTTGCTACATCAGTGTTTCAGGTATTTCAGTGAGGAAGACACTTGCTGGGGGCGCGCTGGCAGCTATCGAATTCAAAGCAGCCGGGAGATCAGCGCGCCCTCCACCGGACCTTCGAGCGGGATGCGCACGCGCACCGGGCTGCCCTGGGCCACCTGTACGGGCTCGCCCTCCAGGTTGAACATTTTTTCCAGCCGCACCTGACGGTTGCCCTGGGGGTGGATGATCTCCAGGGTGTCGCCGACCTGGAAGCGGTTCTTGGTCTCGACCTCGGCCAGGCCGTTCTCGTAGCCGCGTACCTCGCCCACAAAGTGAGCGCGCTGCAGCACGCTGTTGCCGGTTTCGTAGTTCTGGTAATCGTTGGCCGGGCGGCGCTCCAGCAGGCCGCCGGTGTAGCCACGGTTGGCCAGTCCTTCCAGCTCGGTGATCAGGTGCGGGTTGAAGGGGCGGCCCGCCACGGCGTCGTCGATGGCGCGGCGGTACACCTGTGCGGTGCGCGCCACGTAGTACAGGCTCTTGGTGCGGCCCTCGATCTTCAGCGAATCGACGCCGATCTTCACCAGCCGCTCCACATGCTCCACGGCGCGCAGATCCTTGGAGTTCATGATGTAGGTGCCGTGCTCATCTTCCATGATGGGCATCAGCTCGCCCGGGCGGCCCATCTCTTCAATCAGATAGACCTGGTCGGCCTTGGGGTGGCGCTGGCCGCTGCCGCAGGTGCTGGTGAACTGGCTGTCCGCCTCCTCGCGTGCCTGCGCGAAGTTGAAGCCTTGCTCCATGCCTTGCGCCAGGGCCTCGCCGGTGTTGGGGTCCACGGCGGATTCGTGCGTCTTGTATTCCCAGCGGCAGGCGTTGGTGCAGGTGCCCTGGTTGGGGTCGCGGCGGTTGAAGTAACCGCTGAGCAGGCAACGGCCCGAGTAGGCAATGCACAGCGCGCCATGAACGAACACTTCCAGTTCCATGTCCGGGCATTCTTGGCGGATCTTCTCGATCTCGTCCAGGCTCAGCTCGCGCGAGAGGATGATGCGCGACACCCCTGCGCGTTGCCAGAACTTCACCGTGGCGTAGTTGGTGGTGTTGGCTTGCACCGAGAGGTGGATTTCGGTCTCGGGCCACTTTTCCTTGACCATCATGATCAGGCCGGGGTCGGCCATGATGAAGGCGTCGGGCTTGCAGGCAATCACGGGCTCGATGTCGCGCAGGTAGGTGCGCACCTTGTCGTTGTGCGCGATCAGGTTGCTGGTGACGAAGAATTTCTTGCCGCGCGCGTGGGCTTCTTCGATGCCCTGGGCGATCTGCTCCAGGCGGAACTCGTTGTTGCGCGCGCGCAGACTGTAGCGCGGCTGGCCGGCGTACACGGCGTCGGCGCCAAAGTCGTAGGCGGCGCGCATTTTGTCGAGAGAGCCGGCGGGCAGCAGCAGTTCGGGGGCTTTGAGGGTCATGGGCAGAATTGTCTTACTATTTCAGTTTGCTCCTGAATCAGGAGCTGTTGGCGCTTTATTCATAAGCGCTAAATGCTGTTTTGGCTCTGGTCAGACGCGCCGCTTGTCCAGTTTGCGCGTGAGTGTGCGCCGGTGCATGCCAAGGCGCCGCGCGGCTTCCGAGATGTTGAAGCCGGTTTCAGCCAGCACCTCGTGGATGCGCTCCCACTCCAGCGTCTTGATGGAGCTGGCGCGGTTGGTCAGTTCTACTTCGGGGTTGCCCTCGGTCAGGCCAAAGGCTGCCTCGATGTCGTCGGTGTTCGATGGCTTGGCCAGGTAGTGGCAGGCGCCCAGTTTGACGGCTTCGACGGCCGTGGCAATGCTGGCGTAGCCCGTCAGCACGACGATCAGCATGTCGGCATTGGCAGCGTGCAGCGTCCGCACACAGCTCAGGCCCGTGGCCTCGCCCTTGAGTTTGAGGTCCACCACTGCGTAGCCCGGTGTGTGGCTGGACAGCAACTGCTGGGCCTGCGCCAGCCCGTCGGCGTGCAGCACGCGGTAGCCGCGCCGCTCGAACGAGCGGGCCAGCGTGCGCGCAAAGGCTTCGTCGTCTTCGACGATGAGGAGCAAGCGTTCAGCGTTGTCCATGGTGTTGAGGGGGCTCCTGCAGCGCAATCGCGGCCAGCGGCAGCGTGATCGTGACCTGGGCGCCGCCGCCAGGGCGGTTGTGCGCTTGCACGCTGCCACCCAGCGTGCGCGCCACGTTCATCGCCAGAAACAGGCCCAGCCCGCCGCCGGGGCGGCCCTTGCTGGACTGGTAGGGCTTGCCAAATTGCGACAGCGTGGCGGCTGCGAACCCCGGGCCGTCGTCGGTGACGGTGATGCGCAGCAGGTCTTGATCACGCTCGGCCACCAGGCCGACCCAGTGGGGCGATGCGTCGCGGGCATTGTCCAGCACATTGAAAACCATTTGCTGCAGCGTGACATCGGACACCATGGGCGTGTCCTGCCCGAAGCGGTTGTCGTAGCTGAACTGGCCCACCGGGCGCGTTGCCTGCCATTCGCGGGCCAGCGAGTCCAGAAACTGGCACACGGTGGTCTGGGCCGATGCCTCGCCACGCGTCTCGCCGGCCGACATCAGGATGCCGCTGACGATGGTCTTGCAGCGCTGCAGCTGCCGCTGCATCTCGGCCACGTCTTCTTGCAGGGCAGGGTGGGTGGCCAGCGCGGGGTCGCGCCGCCAGTCGCCCAAAATGACGGCCATGGTGGCCAGCGGCGTGCCCAGCTCATGCGCCGCGCCCGACGCCAACAGCCCCATGCGCACGATGTGTTCCTCTTCGGCGGCGCGCTGGCGTATGGCGGCCAGGCGCGCGTCGCGCTGGCGCAGGTTGTGCCCGATGCGGGACATGAAGACCACCACCAGCCCCGCGTTCAGCACGAAGCACACCAGCAGCCCCAGCACATACGGGCTGCCCAGGCCACGCGCAAAGTCGGGCGGCAGCCGCAGCGGCACGCTGAGGTGGGCCAGCAGCGCAAAGCAGGCGGTGGTGATCAGCACCATGGCCCAGATGTGCACGGTGCGCAGCAGCGCCGCGCTCAGCGTGACCTGCAGCAAGTACAGAAAGACAAAGGGGTTGCTGGTGCCACCGCTCAAATGCAGCTGCACGGTGAGCACGGCCACATCCACCAGCAGCGCCAGAAACAGCTCGGCATTGCGCACGCCATGTCCGGTGCGCCAGCGCAGAAAGCTGATGGCGTTGTATAGCGCCAGGCAGCCCACCACCATCAGCATCTCGCGCAGCGGCAAGGGCAGGTGCAGCACGTAGTGCGCCACCTCGATGGTGAACAGTTGGCCCACCACGGCAATCCAGCGCAACTGGATGAGCTGGTGCAGGTTTTTCAGGCCGGCAGCGGCATCGGCCGAGCGCGCCTTCAGGGCCGGTGCGCCGGGGGCGGCAGCATGGTTGTCAGGGGAGGTCATCGGGGGCGCTCAGCGAGCGGCACGCAGCCGAAGCTCGTAGCGCGCCACGAAGGCCGCGGCAGCCGCCACCATCGCGGCCAGACCGAACCAGGTGATGGCGTACACCAGATGGCTGTTGTTGAAGCGCACCACCGTCATGCCGGGCCTGGGCCAAGGGCCGGCGTGGATCGCGTCTGCATACCCTTCGGTGGGTGCGGGCGCGCGGGCGTCGGGGATGCCAGCATCGATGAAAAACGGCGCCGCATCGGCCAAGCCCTGCGCCTGCGCGATGGCGGCCACGTCGCGCGAATGCCAGCGCTGCTGCGCGGGGTCGTTGCGGCGCAAAAAGCCGCCGCCGGGTTCGCTCATGCGCAACAGGCCCCGCACCTGCGCGGCCTCGCCGTCGTGCACGCCTGGGCTGCCGGAGCCTGCCATCCACTGGCTGCGTTGCGACTGCGGAATGAAGCCGCGGTTGACCAGCACCTGGCCGCCACCGTCCAGCTGTAGCGGTGTGATGACCCAAAAGCCCGCCCCCAGCGCGGTCGTGGCCTGGGTCAGCACGGTTTTGCCTGCCAGCCAGCGGCCCTGCGTGCGCACCGGCTGGTATTCAAAGCCGGCGGCATCCACGCGCGGCCATTCGGCGCGCGGTGGCACAGGGGCGGGCGCTGCGCGCAGGCGCTGTTCCACGCGATCCATCAGGGCCAGCTTCCAGGCGCGCCGCTCCACCTGCCACCAGCCCAGTGCGCAGAAGACAACGAACAAGGCGATGCCCGCCAGAGCGAGCATCGCCATCGTCAGGTTGGAGTGCGCGCGGGAGCGCTGCGGCTCCATGGCGCGTGGGGCCTGCGGTGTCAATGTGCGCCAGGCTGGTGTGCCGGGGCGCCCTGGTGCTGCGCGGGGGCCATGGGGTTGGCGTGCGCGGGCATCATGTTGGCGTTCATGTGGAACATGACCCACAGCGTGCCGGCAATGGTGATGGCCAGGAACACCACAGTGAAGATGGTGGACAGCATGGTCCAGCCGCCCTGGATCTTGCCGTTCATGTGCAGGAAGTACACCATGTGCACCACCACCTGCACCATCGCGAAGATGCCCAGCACCAGCACGGCGGTGCTGCGGTTCTGGATCACGTCGCCCATCACCAGGGCAAAGGGAATCACGGTGAGGATGACCGCCAGGATGAAACCTTTGACGTAGTCGCCCTTGGTGACGTGCAGGTCGTCATGGTCGTGGCCATGGTCGTCGTGCCCGGCGTGGCCGGCGTGAATGTCGTGTGCGCTCATTTACAGCACCCCCATCAGGTACACAAAGGTGAAGACGCCGATCCAGACCACGTCCAGAAAGTGCCAGAACATGGACAGGCAGTTCAGGCGGCGCTTGTTTTCATGGATCAGCCCGTGCTTGCTGATCTGGATCATCAGCGTGACCAGCCAGATCAGGCCGAAGGTGACGTGCAGGCCGTGCGTGCCCACCAGCGTGAAGAACGACGACAGGAAGGCGCTGCGCTGGGGCGTGGCGCCCAAATGGATCATGTGCGCAAACTCGTACAGCTCGACGCCCAGGAAGGCCAGGCCCAGCAGGCCGGTGACTGCCAGCCAGGTCAGCGTGCCGCGCACGTTGCCCGCCTGCTTTTGCAGCATGGCAAAGCCGAAGGTGATGGACGACGTCAGCAGGAAGGCCGTGTTGATGGCCACCAGCGTCAGGTCGAACAGCTGCGCGCCCGTGGGGCCCGCGGCATAGCTGCGGCCCAGCACGCCGTAGGTGGCGAAGAGGGCGGCAAAGATGAGGCAGTCGCTCATCAGATAGAGCCAGAAACCCAGGGACGTGCCGTTCTCGGGGTGGGGCTCGTGTGCCAGGTGGTATTGGCGCGGGGCCAGGGCGGCGGCGCCGCCCGCGTGCAAGGTGGTGGTATCAGACATGGGCTGCTGCAAGCTGCTGGGTGCGTGCGTCTTCCGTGGCGGCCACGTCGGCTGCGGGGATGTAGTAGTCACGCTTGTAGTTGAAGGTATGGATGATCGAGGCCAGCACGGTCGCGGCGAACGATGCGATCGCCAGCGGCCACATGTGCCAGATCATCGCGAAGCCGAACAGGGTGGACAGCGCGGCAATCACCACGCCTGCGCCCGTGTTGGCGGGCATGTGGATCGGCTGGAAGCCGGTCAGCGGGCGCTGGTAGCCGTGCTTCTTCATGTCCCACCAGGCATCGATCTCGTGCGCCACGGGCGTGAAGGCAAAGTTGTACTGCGGCGGGGGCGAGGAGGTGGCCCACTCCAGCGTGCGGGCGTCCCAGGGGTCGCCAGTCACGTCGCGCAGCTGCTCGCGCTTGAGGTAGCTCACGATCAGCTGGATGAAGAAACTGGCAATGCCCAGGGCGATCAGGCCCGCGCCGCAGGCGGCGATGATGAACCAGATCTGCAGCGAAGGGTCTTCAAAGTGGCTCACGCGGCGCGTCACGCCCATCAGGCCCAGGATGTACAGCGGCGTGAACGCCACCCAGAAACCCACCAGCCAGAACCAGAACGAGCATTTGCCCCAGAACTCATCGAGCTTGTAGCCAAAGGCCTTGGGGTACCAGTAGTTGATGCCGGCAAACACGGCGAACACCACGCCGCCGATGATCACGTTGTGGAAGTGCGCGATCAGGAACAGGCTGTTGTGCAGCACGAAGTCGGCCGGGGGCACGGCCAGCAGCACGCCGGTCATACCGCCGATGGCAAAGGTGCACATGAAGCCCACCGTCCACAGCATGGGCACGGTGAAGCGGATGCGGCCCTTGTACATGGTGAACAGCCAGTTGAAGATCTTGGCGCCCGTCGGGATCGAGATGATCATCGTGGTGATGCCGAAGAAGGTGTTCACGCTGGCGCCCGAACCCATGGTGAAGAAGTGGTGCAGCCACACCAGGTACGACAAGATGGTGATACACACCGTGGCATACACCATGGAGGTGTAGCCAAACAGGCGCTTGCGGCTGAACGTGGCCACGATCTCTGAGAACACGCCAAAGCACGGCAGGATCAGGATGTACACCTCGGGGTGGCCCCAGATCCAGATCAGGTTCACGTACAGCATGGGGTTGCCGCCCAGGTCGTTCGTGAAGAAGTTGGTGCCCAGGTAGCGGTCCAGGCTCATCAGTACCAGCGCGGCCGTCAGCACCGGGAACGATGCCACGATCAGCGCGTTGGTGCACAGGGCAGTCCAGGTGAAGACGGGCATCTTCATCAGGTTCATGCCCGGCGCGCGCATCTTGATGATGGTGACGATCAGGTTGATACCCGACAAGGTGGTGCCCACCCCCGCCACCTGCAGCCCCCAGATGTAGTAGTCCAGCCCCACGCCAGTGTCTTGCGCCCCGAGGGTGGATAGCGCCAGCCAGCCGGAGGTGGAGAACTCGCCCAGGAACAGCGAGACCATCACCAGCACGGCGCCGCCGGTGGTCATCCAGAAGCTGAAGTTGTTCAGGAACGGGAACGACACGTCGCGTGCGCCGATCTGCAGCGGCACCAGGTAGTTCATCAGGCCCGTCACGAAGGGCATGGCCACGAAGAAGATCATGATCACGCCGTGGGCCGTGAAGATCTGGTCGTAGTGGTGCGGCGGCAGATAGCCCATGTTCTCGCCAAAGGCCATGGACTGCTGCAGGCGCATCATCACCGCGTCGGCAAAGCCGCGCAGGAACATGACCAGGCCCAGGATCATGTACATGATGCCGATCTTCTTGTGGTCGATCGAGCAGATCCAGTCGCGCCACAGCGGGCCCCACAGGCGGAACTTGGTGATGCCGGCCAGCATCACCATGCCGCCCAGTACCACCGCAATGAATGTCCACAGCACGATGGGCTCGTGCGCCATCGGGATCGAGTCCCAGGTGATGCGGCCCAACAGCCAGTGGGCCGGGGTAGTTTGTTCAGACAACATATCGAATCTCTTGGCTAGTGGGCCACCCGCCAGCTCGCGCCGGCAACGGACCCGTCAAAGTCACTGCTGGTTGGTTGCCTCAGGGGTGGCCGCAACCGGCTGCAGGGCAGCCAGAATCTGCGGCGCGTTGCTGGCGGTGCACACGTCCTGTGGCAGCGTCAGGCCGACGGCCTTGACATAGGCCTCGCCGCCACGCTCGTCGATGGCCATCATGTCGTGCATGCACATCTGGCCGTCTTCGACGCAGCGGTTGAGCACCTTGTCGTACAGACCGTCCTCGACCGCAGAAAAGCGCTGCACGGGGTCGCGCTGGCTGGGCTGGGCCAGTTGCAGGTAGGCAGCCTTGTCCAGGGGCTTGCCCTCGGTCTTGGCTTTGTCCACCCACTGCGCGAAGTCGGCATCGCTGAGGCCGTGGAACTTGAAGGTCATGCCAGAAAAGCCAGGGCCGCTGTGGTGCGAGGCCAGGCCGTTGTACACGCCGGGCTTGTTGATGACGGCGTTCAGCTCGGTCTGCATGCCGGGCATGGCGTAGATCATGCCGGCCAGATCGGGCACATAAAACGCGTTCATCGTCGATGTGGCGGTGAGCTTGAACAAAATTGGGCGATCCACCGGCGCTGCCAACTCGTTCACGGTGGCAATGCCTTGCTCGGGGTAGAAAAACAGCCACTTCCAGTCCATGGCCACCACCTGCACCTCCAGCGGGCGCACGTCTGCGGGCAGCGGGCGCTGTGCGTCGATGCGATCCAGAGGGCGGTAGGGGTCGAGCTTGTGGGTGGCGATCCAGGTCAGCGCGCCCAGGGCAATGATGATCAGCAGCGGCACGCTCCAGATCACCAGCTCCAGCGATGTGGAGTGATGCCACTCTGGGTCGTATTCGGCGCTGGTATTGCTCTGGCGGTATTTCCAGGCGAACAGCAGCGTCAGCACGATCACTGGCACGATGATGATCAGCATCAGCAAGGTGGCAGTCACCACCAGGTTGCCCTGCTGGGAGGCGATGTCTCCCGCAGGGTTCAGGACGACGGCCTTGCTGCAACCAGCCAGGCTGGCTGCGGCAAGGGCCGCGGCGAGCCAGGCGGGCCCGCGGAGTTTCTTCAGTTGGAGCATTGCAAAGGGCGTGTAAAAAACATGAACTGGCTTGCGCCGCCAGGGCAGCGCGAGGCTAGGTGTAAACGCGGATTACCGAACCGTCGGGAATTTAATACGCCTAGCAGCTTTGTCGATTGGACATTTTGTCCTGGGTCAAGGTTTTTGCTTGATCCGGGCCTTGCCCGGCTTGCGGGCGTTGCCGCACCGACGTTCCTGGCTGGTGGGCGTGCGGGTTTTCCCGCGCGGGGCGTCAGTGTAAGCGCACTTGTTGACCTACGGGCTTGCGTGTAGAACGTGAATGTGTCTGCAAAGCCCAAGGAGTACGGTCATGACTAGCGGTTCCATCGCATACCCCGTTCACGGCCCTGAGAGTGCGGCGTCGCTGTCGCACGCGCACACCGACGAAGACGTCACCCCGGGCGAGATTGCCGTGGGCGTGATCATCGGGCGCGCCTCCGAGTATTTCGACTTTTTCGTGTTCGGCATCGCCTGCGTGCTGGTGTTCCCGTCGCTGCTGTTTCCCTTCCTGTCGCGGCTGGACGGCACGCTGGCAGCCTTTGCCATTTTTGCGATTGCCTTCATCGCCCGGCCGCTGGGCACGGCGCTGTCGATGGCCGTGCAGCGCCGCTGGGGGCGCGGCACCAAGCTGACGGTGGCGCTTTTCCTGCTGGGCACCTGCACGGCCGGCATGGCCTTCTTGCCTGGCTACCAGACGGCGGGGCTGGCAGCTGCTGCGGCACTGGTGGTGCTGCGCTTTGGTCAGGGGCTGGCGCTGGGCGGCTCGTGGGACGGCCTGCCGTCACTGCTGGCCATGGCGGCGCCGCCCGAGCGCCGTGGCTGGTACGCCATGGTCGGACAGCTGGGCGCGCCCGTGGGGTTTGCGCTGGCGGCTGGGTTGTTTGCCTATCTTTACGGCAGCCTGTCCAGCGAAGAGTTCCTGTCCTGGGGCTGGCGCTACCCGTTCTTTGTGGCGTTTGCAGTCAACGTGGTTGCGCTGTTTGCCCGGCTGCGCCTGGTGGTGGGGCAGTCTTATGCCGAGCTGCTGCAGGAAAAAGAGCTGGAGCCCGTGGGCGTGGGCCGCGTGATGCGCGACGAGGGCGGCAACGTGGTGCTGGGCGCCTTTGCCGCGCTGGCCAGCTTTGCGCTGTTTCATGTGGTGACGGTGTTTCCGCTGTCGTGGCTGGCGCTGTATTCCGAACGCTCCATGACCGAGGTGCTGGGCGTGCAGATAGTGGGCGCCTTTTTGGCCATGGGAGCGGTGGCCGTTTCCGGCCGGCTGGCCGACCGTGTGGGCCGGCGCAATCTGCTGGGCGCGATGGCGGTGCTGATCGGTCTGTTCAGCCTGGCCACGCCCTGGCTGCTGGGCGGCAATACTCTGGGCGGCACCGCGTTTTTGCTGCTGGGCTTTGTGCTGCTGGGCCTGTCGTACGGCCAGGCCTCGGGCACGGTCACGTCGAACTTCTCCACCCAGCACCGCTACACGGGCGCTGCGCTGTCGTCCGACCTGGCGTGGCTGATTGGCGCCGCCTTTGCGCCGCTGGTGGCGCTGGGGCTGTCGGCACGTTTCGGGCTTGGCGCCGTGACGCTGTATTTGCTGTCCGGCGTGGTGTGCACGCTGGGCGCGTTGCGCATCAACCGCATGATCGAGCAGCGCGCTTGACAATGATTCAAAAACTATAGCTGGCAGCGCTTGTTTTACATGGGCTTGAGCCTGTTTTGGCTCAAACCCCGGTGCGGTAACCTTTGGCAGCTGCGTTTGCGCTGACTCAATCCTTTGGCCGAAAGCCGATCACCAGGGACGAGGGCACGCGCCCGTCCACGTCGCGCGGCAGGGTTTCGGTGCGCTGCAAGGCACGCACCACGGCGTCGTCCCAGGCCTTGTTGCCGCTGGACTGGGTGATGCGCGCGCCGACGATGGTGCCGTCGGGCGCGGCGCGCACCTCCACCTCGGCGCGCGGGTTGCCGGCAATGGTGTCGGGATAGACGATGTTGGGCTTGACCTTGGCTGCCACCTTGCCGCCGTAGCTGCCCGAGGGGCCCGAGCTGCGCAGGGCGGTGCCGGTGGCAGATTCGCCGCCGGTGGCGCCTGCCAGGCCCTGCATGCGGCGCAGGTTCTCCTGGCGCATGGCTTCCACGCGCCTGGCTTCTTCGGCGGCTTTGCGTTTTTCTTCGGCCAGCTTCTTTTGCTTTTCCTGCTCGGCTTTTTGCTGCTCCAGCTTCTTTTGCTCGGCCAGCTGTTTTTCGCGCTGCTCCTTCTCGCGCTCGGCTTTTTCGCGTTCAGCTTTTTCCTTCTCTTTTTGCAGGCGCTCTTTTTCCTTCTTTTCCCGCTCCAGCTGCGCTTGCCGCTCGCGTTCACGCTTCTCGCGCTCCAGTTGCTCGCGCTTTTTCTTTTCTTCTTGCAGGCGCTTTTTCTCGCGCTCGAGCGCAATGTCGGCCTCGCGTGCGTCTGCCTGCTCCTGCCGTGGCGGCGGCGGTGCAGGTGTCGGCGCAGGTGCGGGCTCAGGTGTCGGGCTGGGCGGTGGCGGTGGGGGTGGCTCCACCGCACGCGGCGCGGCCTGCTGTGGTAAGGCGGACCACAGTTCTGCCTCCACCGCTGGCTGGTCCGTGCTGCTCTTCCAGTTCACGCCCCAGGTCAGCGCGCCAATGAGCGCGGCGTGGGCCAGCACCGCCAGGGCGACGGCCCGCAGGCGTCCGGGCGGGCGGGGCGGGGCAAACTGGTCGCGGTCGTGGGTGGCGTGCATGCGTGATTCGTTCAAACCGGTTTAGCCGCCTTGTTTGACGGATAAGCCCACGCGCTGGACACCTGCTTTTTGCAGCGCGTCCATAGCTTTGACCACGGTTTCGTATTGGACGTTCTTCTCAGCTGCAATGACCACCGCAGACTCGCCGCTCTGAGCCTGCTGCCAAATCAGCGCCGCGTTGCCAATCTCACGCTGGCTGAGCGTGCGCTCGGCATCACGTGTCTTAAAGCGCAGTGAGCCGTCTTGGTTCACGATCACGGTGGCAAAGATTTTGGGCTGGTTCTTGCTCTTGCCCACGCTGGGCACATCCACCATTCCGGGCGTGAGCATGGGCGCCGTCACCATGAAGATGATGAGCAGCACCAGCATCACGTCGATGAAGGGCACCATGTTGATTTCGTTCATGGAGCGGCGGCGCGTGCCGCTTCGAGAGGCCATTGCGGGCATGTCAGTTCTCGGTCAATGCCCCGAGGGCGAGCCGGGCTGCGCGCCCAGGTTGCGCTGCAGGATGTTGGAGAATTCTTCGATGAAGGTCTCCTGGTGGGTGGCCACGCGGTCGATGTCTCGCGCAAAGCGGTTGTAGGCAATCACAGCGGGAATCGCGGCAAAGAGGCCAATGGCGGTGGCCACCAGCGCTTCGGCAATGCCTGGCGCCACGGTGGCCAGCGTGACTTGCTCCATGCCGGCAAAGCCGGTGAAGGCGTGCATGATGCCCCACACCGTGCCAAACAGCCCCACGTAAGGCGATACCGAGGCCACCGAGCCCAGGAATGACAGGCTGGACTCGATCACGTCCATCTCGCGCTGAAAACTCGCGCGCATGGCGCGGCGTGCGCCGTCGAGCAGCGTGCCGGCATCGCTGATGCGGCGCTCGCGCAGCTTTTGGTATTCGCGCATGCCGCTGGCAAAAATGCGTTCCATGGGGCCGGCGCTTTTGGCGTTTTGTGCGGCGCTGGCGTACAGGTCGTTCAGGCTGGTGCCCGACCAGAAGTCGCGCTCAAAGTCATCGTTGAGCGCTTTCACGCGCTTGAGCGCGAACAACTTGCGAAAGATGGCGGCCCAGCTGGCCACGGACACACCGAGCAGCAGCAGCATCACCAGCTGCACCACCCAGCTGGCATTGAGCATCAGGCTCAGGATGGACATGTCTTGGGAATTCATGATGAAGTGAGTCGTTCGAAAAGAGAGGCCGGAATGCGCCCGGGGCGCATGGTGGCGGCATCCACCCAGCCGATGCGGATGGTGCCTTCGCACAGCAGTGCGGGTGGGGAATCGAGGGTCATCTGCTCTGGTTTCAGGAGCGCCTGCTGCTCGATTGTGAGCGAAGCGCGGCCCCCTTCGCGCAGGCTGGCGGTAACAATCAGTTCATCGTCCAGCCGGGCAGGGCGCAAATAGCGCAGGCGTGCGTCGCATACGACAAACATGCCGCCCGTGAGTTCCCGCAATTGTTGCTGCCCCAGATCCATGGAGCGCAGCCATTCGGTGCGCGCGCGCTCGAAGAACTTGAGGTAGTTGGCATAGAACACGATGCCGCCGGCGTCGGTGTCCTCCCAGTAGATGCGCACGGGCCACTCGAAAGCCATGCCGTGTTCCTCAGCCGATCAGGCGCTGCAGGCGCGCTACCGCCTCCTGCAGCTGCGCCATCGAGTTGGCCGTGGAAAAGCGCACGAAGCGCCGGGTGTCGGCGGTGCCGAAGTCGCGCCCTGGCGTGACGGCCAGGTGGGCGCGGCGCATCAGCTCGTAGGCAACATCCCAGCTGCCGGCAACGCCCAGGCGCTCGGCAGCCTGCGTGCAGTCGGCCCAGGCGTAGAACGCGCCATCGGGCATCACCGGCACCGACAGCCCCAGGGCATCCAGTGCGGGGATGAAATAGTCGCGCCGCGCCCTGAACCCGGCGCGGCGGCGTTCGTACTCGGCGATGCTGTCTGGATCAAAGCAGGCCAGCGCCGCGTGCTGCGACACGGTGCTGGCGCAGATGAACAGGTTTTGCGCCATGCGCTCCACCACCGGCACCATGCTGTCTGGCACCACCATCCAGCCCAGGCGCCAGCCGGTCATGTTGAAGTACTTGCTGAAGCTGTTGATGCTGATGATGTCCTCGCCCAGCGACAGAGCCGTCTGGCCAAACGCGTCGTCGTAGGACAGGCCCAGGTAAATCTCGTCAATGATGGTCAGCCCGCCCTTGGCGCGCACCACGTCGTGGATGCGGCGCAGCTCATGGGGCGCGATCGATGTGCCTGTGGGGTTGGAGGGCGACGCCAGCAGCACGCCGCGCGTCCTGGGCCCCCACGCGGCCTCGACCTTGGCGGCGCTGAGCTGGAAGCGCTCGTCCGCCGTGGTGGGGATCAGCACCGCCTTGCCTTCCGCTGCGCTGACGAAGTGGCGGTTGCAGGGGTAGCTGGGGTCGGGCATCAACACCTCGTCGCCCGCGTCGATCAGCGCCAGGCACGCCAGCTGCAGCGCGGCCGATGCGCCAGCCGTCACCACGATGCGCCGCGCAGGCACATCCACGCCGAAGCGCTGCGCATACCAGCCGCTGATGCGTTCGCGCAAAGCCTCCAGGCCCAGCGATGCGGTGTACTGCGTCTGGCCGTCGTGCACGGCGCGGATGGCGGCTTGCTGCACCAGAGGTGGCGCGGTGAAGTCGGGCTCGCCGATGTTCAGAAAGATCATCGGCTCGGGCGAGCCCGCCACCTCGTGCGCCAGAGCCTGGGCGGCCTTGGCCACTTCCATTACGTAAAAGGGTTCGATGCGCTCAGCGCGGGTGGAGAATTTCATGGCGTGCTTTTCGCCCGCAGTGCGCGGGCGCTTAGGGGTGACAAACGATGCCGGGCGGCACCCGCGGCCTGCGGGGCCCCGGCCCGTCAGCTGACCGGGTCGGCTTTGCCGCCCTTGTCGGATTTGTCGGCCGCCACTTCGGCGGCGCGCAGCTGCGGCGCCAGGCTGCCCAGCACGCCGTTGACGTACTTGTGTCCGTCGGTGCCGCCAAATTCCTTGGCCAGCTCGATGCACTCATTGATGACCACGCGCCAGGGCACGTCCTGGCAGTGCTGAAACTCGTACACACCAATCCACATCACCGCATGCTCGATGGGCGAAATCTCGCTCATCTTGCGGTCGAGCTGCGGCGCTATCAGCTCGTCCATGTACTGGGCGGTGGTGATGCAGCCGTGCAAGAGCGCGTCGTAATGCGCGGCGTCAGCCTTGTGAAAGCCCGCCAGGTCGCGCGTGAACAGGTCGATGGCGGCGGCGTCGTTGCCGCCCACCAGATGCTGGTACAGCGCCTGCAGCGCAAATTCGCGGGCGCGGCTGCGGCCCGACTTGGAGCCCGCCTTGCGCGCTCCGGTGCTGGTGGTGCCGGTGCGTGACTGGCGCGGCGGGCGCGGTGCGCGCTGAGAGCTGGGCGCGTTGGAGTCGCTCACGACAGTTCCTCCAGCAAGTTGGCCATTTCGACAGCCACGCGGGCCGCGTCCACGCCTTTTTCGGTCTGGCGGGCGACGGCCTGCTCCAGGTTTTCGGTGGTGATGATCGCGTTGGCAACCGGGATCTGGTAGTCCAGCGCGATGCGCGTGACGCCAGCGCCCGACTCGTTGGCCACCAGCTCGAAGTGGTAGGTCTCGCCGCGGATGATGCAGCCCAGAGCGATCAGCGCGTCAAACTCGTCGCGCTCGGCCAGGGCCTGCAGGGCGGTGGGCACTTCCAGGGCGCCAGGAACCAGCACATGGCGGATGTGCTGCTCCTGCACGCCCAGGCGCAGCAGCTCGGCGTGGCAGGCGGCCGCCAGGGTACTGGTGATGTTTTCGTTCCAGCGGGCTTGCACGATGCCGATGCGCAGCTTGCTGCCAACTTGCTTGTCAGATGTGCCTTTTTGTGCATCAAACATGGTTATTCCTTGGGGATGTAGCCGGTGATCTCGAGTCCGTAGCCCGCCATGCTGGGCATGCGCCGCGGCTGGCCCATGAGCTGCATCTTGGTCACGCCCACGTCGCGCAGGATTTGCGCGCCCACGCCGTAGGTGCGCAGATCCATGCGGCCGCGCTCGGGCGCCTGTGCGGCGCGGGCCCGGCCTTCAAACTGTTCCAGCAGCTGGTCGGCGCTTTCGCCGCAGTTCAGCAGCACGGCCACGCCCTGACCTTGCTGGCTGATGTAGCGCAGGCTGTCGTCCAGGCCCCAGGAGTGCATGACGCGGCCTGCCTCCAGCAGGTCCAGCACCGACAGGGGCTCGTGCACGCGCACGGGCACGCTGTCGGCCTCGCTCCACTGGCCCTTGACCAGCGCCAGGTGCACAGCCTGGCTGGGCTGGTCGCGGAAGGCGTGCATGGTGAACGCGCCGAACGCCGTGGCAATCTGGCGCGACCCCACCTTTTCAACCAGCGACTCGGTGCGGCTGCGGTGTTCGATCAGGTCGGCAATGGTGCCGATCTTCAGGCCGTGCTCGGCGGCAAACAGCTGCAGGTCGGGCAGGCGGGCCATGGTGCCGTCGTCCTTCATCACCTCGCAAATCACCGCAGCCGGGCTGCAGCCGGCCATGGCGGCCAGGTCGCAACCGGCCTCGGTGTGGCCGGCGCGCATCAGCACACCGCCATCGACGGCCTGCAGCGGGAAGATGTGGCCGGGCTGCACCAGATCGGCGGCCTGGGCGCCGGGCGCCACGGCGGCTTGCACGGTGCGCGCGCGGTCGGCAGCGCTGATGCCGGTGGTCACGCCTTCGGCGGCCTCAATCGACACTGTGAAGGCAGTGCCCATCTTGGTGCCATTGCGCGCCACCATGGGCGGCAGCTGCAGGCGCTCGCAACGCTCGCGGGTCAGGGTCAGGCAGATCAGGCCGCGGCCAAAGCGGGCCATGAAGTTGATGGCCTCGGGCGTGACGTGGTCTGCGGCAATGACCAGGTCGCCTTCGTTTTCGCGGTCTTCTTCATCGACCAGGATCACTACGCGGCCGGCGCGCAGCTCGGCCACGATGTCCTGGACGGGCGAGATCGGCGCCGGTGTGAGGGGGGTGTTCATGCAGGGCTTTCGGGTGGGCCGTGCGGGCCAGGCCAGGGCGGTGCGCGTTCCCCGGCGGGTGGGCAATGGTGGGTGCCCCCAAAGAACAGGCGTCGCGGCCCCGGCCGCACGGATGAGGGACGCGCAGTCCCGAAGCGGCGGATTTTAGTCCCAGATGCATCGCTCAGATGCCTGGCGCCTCCAGCTTGATGTCGCTCACCGGATAGGCCACGCAGGGCAGCACGCAGCCCTCGGCCTTTTCTTCGGGCGACAGGCCCGGCCAGTCCAGGCGATAACGCACCTCGCCTTTCGCCAGCAGGCCGATGCAGGTGCGGCATGTGCCGTTGCGGCATGAGCTGGGCCAGTCGATGCCGCCTTGCTCCAGCGATGCCAGCAAGGGTTGCTCGGGCCAGGCGTCGCATTGCGTGCCGTCGTCGCCCACCTGGGCGATGAAAAAGGGTGGGGTGTTCTGGTTGCTCATGGTTTCTAATAAAAATCGGCTGCAGCCCTTTTGAGAAAGGGCGCGAGCAGCTACTGAATTGATAGTGGATGTCCACCAGGACGGGATCCACCTTAGTGTGGGCGATTCTGCCTAAAAAACAGGCACAACGATGAGGTGCGAAGCAAATCAAGCACTTACGCGAGCCATACAGCGCTTGTCCATAGTTATCCCCATGATTGTCCAATGTGGCCATGGATAACCGGTGCCTGCCTGCCTAAAAAATCATCAGTGCAAGACAATTCCATGTAAATCAATGCCTTAAATCTGTCATACAGCGCTTGTTCATGCTTATCCACAAGTTTGTCCAGTGCGGCAAGGGATAACCCTTGGATTGTTGCGAGCGCTGCGGCGAGGTGGCCGTACGAATTCAAGCAAAATCAGCCGTCGGCGCTGATTCGACAAGCGCAAGCAGCTATATTTTTTGATGCATTCATCGCATAGGAGACCGGGGACATGACTCTCGACTTTCAAGGCCGCGTGGCCATCGTGACGGGCGCCGGCGGCGGTCTGGGCCGCCAGCATGCGCTGGCACTCGCGGCGCGCGGCGCCAAGGTGCTGGTCAATGATCTGGGAGGCGCTGTGGACGGCAGCGGCGGCTCGGTGACGGCGGCGCAGGCGGTGGTCGATGAGATACGCGCCGCGGGCGGCCAGGCGCTGGCCAATGGCGCGTCGGTGACCGACTTTGCCGCCGTTCAGGCCATGGCGCAGCAGGCGGTGGACGCCTGGGGCCGTGTGGACATCTTGGTGAACAACGCCGGCATCCTGCGCGACAAGTCGTTTGCCAAGATGGACATGGACGACTTTGCGCTGGTGGTGCAAGTGCACCTGATGGGCGCTGCCCACTGCTGCAAGGCGGTGTGGCCACACATGCAGGCGCAGAACTACGGGCGCATCGTCATGACGACGTCGTCTTCGGGCCTGTACGGCAATTTTGGCCAGGCCAACTACGGCGCGGCCAAGATGGCGCAGGTGGGCTTGATGCAGACCCTGGCCATCGAGGGCGCCAAATACGGCATCCATGTGAATGCGCTGGCGCCCACCGCTGCCACGCGCATGACCGAATCCCTTTTTCCGCAGGAGGTGCTGCAAGCGCTGCGGCCCGAGGCCGTGGTGCCCGCCATGCTGGCGTTGGCGCACGAGAGCGCGCCCACCCGCACCATCCTGTGCGCGGGTGCCGGCACGTTTGAGGCGGCGCACATCACGCTGACGCAGGGCATTCACCTGGGTATGGGCGCCGATGTGCCAGAGCAGCTTGCCGCGCGCCTGGCCGATGTGACCGACCGTGCTGGCGAGCAGGTGCCCCAAAGTGGCGCCGCGCAGGGCCACAACGAGGTGAGTCAGGCTCTGGCCGCGGCAGCCGCTGCGGCATGAATCGCCCTCCCATAACCCAGTGACCGCCGTTGTGGCTGTTCGGGGCGCAGTTCCCCGGCAGGCCGACGGCGCTTGACGCGGCGTCAGGCAGGTGGAATGCCGGCGTGCTAAGTTCCACCCCCATCCAAGAGACGGAACAGCCAACACAATGAGTACATTGCAACAGCGAATCGCGGCGTTGCCGGCCGAGCGCCTGGCGGGCATGCGCCGCGGTATCGAAAAAGAAGGGCTGCGCGTCTTGCCGACCGGCGCACTGGCGCTCACCCCTCATCCGGCGGCGCTGGGCTCGGCCCTCACGCATCCGCGCATCACCACCGACTACAGCGAATCGCAGATCGAGTTGATCACCAGCGCCAGCACCACGGTGCAAGGCTGCCTGGAAGAGCTGACCGAGATCCACCAGTTCGTGCACCGCGTGCTGCGCGAGCAGCTGGGCGGCGAGATGCTGTGGGTATCCAGCATGCCCTGCATGCTGCCCACGGACGAGACCATTCCGCTGGCGCGTTACGGCTCGTCCAACGCCGGCCGCGCCAAGAGCGTCTATCGCATGGGGCTGGGGCATCGCTATGGCCGGCGCATGCAGACCATCTCGGGCATTCACTACAACTGGTCGCTGCCTGGCTTGGGTAGCGACGATTACTTTGCGCTGATCCGCAACTTTCGCCGGCACGCCTTCGTACTGCTATACCTGTTTGGCGCCTCGCCCGCGCTGTGCCCGTGCTTTGTCCAAGGGCGCCAGCACAGCCTGCAGCCGCTGGGCGACGGCAAGCGCGCGCTGTATCTGCCGCACGCCACATCGCTGCGCATGGGCCGCCTGGGCTACCAAAGCGATGCCCAGGCCACGCTGGCCGTCAGCTACAACGGCCTGCAGGGTTATGCCGACTCGCTGCACGAGGCGCTCACGCGGCCCTATCCGGCCTACGAGGCAATCGGCGTGCGCAACCCCGGTGGCGATTACAACCAGCTGGGGACCAGCCTGCTGCAGATCGAAAACGAGTTCTACGGCACCATCCGGCCCAAGCGCACCGTCCACAGCGGCGAGCGCCCGCTGCACGCGCTGCGCGAGCGCGGCGTGGAATACGTCGAGGTGCGTCTGATGGACCTGGACCCGTTCGAGCCCGTGGGTATCACTGCCGACACCATGCGCCTGCTGGATGTGTTTTTGCTGCACTGCCTGCTGTCGGACAGCCCGCCAGACACGCCCGGTGAGATTGCCGAACTCAAGAACAACCAGCATCTGGCCGCAGAGTGCGGGCGCGAGCCCGGTCTGCAGCTCATGCGCCGCGGCCAGCGCGTGCTGCTGACCGACTGGGCCGCCGAGGTGCTGGCCGAATGCGCTCCCATCGCCACCACGCTGGATGCCGCGCACGGTGGCGATGCCTATGCCCAGGCGCTGGTCGCCGCGCAGAGCACGCTGGCAGCGCCGCACACCACGCCGTCCGCCCGCGTGCTGGCCGAGCTGCAGCAGCGGCACGGCAACGACTTCACTTCCTTTGTGCTCGCCCATTCGCAAGCGGCACGCGACGCGCTGCTGGCCTTGCCCTGGACCGAGGCACAACAGGCCCAATACCAGGCGCTGGCCGAGCAGTCGCTGGCCGGGCAGCGCGCCATCGAGGCAGCCGACACATTGCCCTTCGAGCAATGGCGCCAGCAGTTCATGGCGTTGGATCAATGGCAGTGATTTTGGGCGTGAGCCCCAATGCAGCCCCCGCTGGCAGCTATGGCTGTTGGTGGGGTGCTGGCTGCGCAGGCAGCAGTGCTTGGGCATCTTCCTGCCACCAGGCGGCCGCGGCGTAAAAGCCCTCCCACACGCAACCGTTGCAGCCACGGCCGCAGCAGGTGGTGGGCTCGGGCGGTGGCGGGCGCAGAGTCACGCCGGCGCGGGCGGCCTCGGCCTGCAGCGAGGCGAAGCGGTGGCGGACGGTTTGAAGCATGAGCCAGCGCCCGCCTCAGTGGCGGCTGCGCCAGCGGATCAGGCCGTAGCGCGCCAGAAAGGCGCAGCCCAGCACCAGCGCAAACCAGCCCACCACGCTGCCCTGGGCCATCATCTCGCGCACGTCGGGCGAGCGGGCAATGTAGGGCGCCAGCAGAATGATCACGCCGATGAGGGCGCACACCGCGCCCTTGAGCAGCAGCTCGGAATCTTGTTTGTGCTGTGGGGAAGTGACCATGGCGGCGATTATCCTTGGCGCCTTCGCCCATCCTCATTCGTGAAAGTACACAGTCCATGGCCATCCAGTGGTTTCCCGGTCACATGCACCTGACGCGCAACGCGATCGGCGAGCGCATCAAGGACATCGACGTGGTGATCGAGCTGCTGGATGCGCGCCTGCCCGGATCCAGCGCCAACCCGCTGCTGGCCGAGATGACGGGCCACAAGCCCGCGCTGAAGGTGCTCAACAAGCAGGACGTGGCCGACCCCGCGCGCACACCCGCATGGCTGGACTGGTACAACGCGCGGCCCGGCACCATCGCGATTGCGCTGGATGCGTCCGACGCCTCGCCCGCGCGCCGGTTGATTGACGCCTGCCGCCAGCTCGCGCCCAACCGGCGTGGCCTCTCAAAGCCCATGCGGGTGCTGATCTGCGGCATTCCCAACGTGGGCAAGTCCACGCTGATCAACACCCTGTCGGCCAAGCGCGAGGCCAAGACGGGCGACGAGGCCGGCGTGACCAAGCAGGAGCAGCGCATCGTGCTGGACGATGACTTCTACCTGTGGGACACGCCCGGCATGCTGTGGCCGCGCATCATCGTGCCCGAAAGCGGCTACAAGCTGGCCGCCAGCGGGGCGGTGGGCCGCAATGCCTACGACGAGGAAGAGGTGGCGCTGGAGCTGCTGGCCTACCTCAAGCAGCACTACGCGCCGCTGCTGGACGCGCGTTACAAGCTGGGGCTGGACACTGCGGCCATCGCCGCGCTGCACGACGATGAACTGCTGGAACTGGTGGCCCGCAAGCGCGGTGCGGTGATGAGTGGCGGGCGGCTCAATTTGCAAAAAGCGGCCGAGATTGTGCTGACCGACCTGCGCAGCGCCGCGCTGGGCCGCGTGACGCTGGAGACGCCGGCCGAATTTGAAGCCTGGCTGGCCGCCGCCCAGGTGCAGGAAAAAGAGCGCACGGCCCGCAAAGCCGAGCAGCAACGCCGCGACGAGCGCCGTGCGCGCAACGCGCCGCGAAAACAAGAGTAGGCAGGCCACTTGAAAAAAGTGCCGGCGCAAAGCACAACGCCCCGGCGAAGCGGGGCGTTGTGAGCCGGGCGGGATGGCCGATCAGCTGGCGAGTGCAGCCAGCGCGCGCTGGGTGATCTCTTCCACGCTGCCCGTGCCCTGGATGGCGCGGTACCTGGGGGCGTTGGCCGGATCGGTCTTGGCCCAGTTGGAGTAGTAGTCCACCAGCGGACGGGTCTGGTCGCTATAGACCTGCAGGCGCTTCTTGACGGTTTCTTCCTTGTCGTCTTCGCGCTGCACCAGGGGCTCGCCAGTGACGTCGTCCAGGCCTTCCGCCTTGGGCGGGTTGAACTTGACGTGGTAGGTGCGGCCGGAGGCCGGGTGCGAGCGGCGGCCGCTCATGCGCTCGACGATGGCGTCAAAGGGCACGTCGATCTCCAGCACGTAATCGAGCTTGACGCCGGCGGCCTTCATGGCATCGGCCTGCGGAATGGTGCGCGGAAAGCCGTCGAACAAAAAACCCTGGGCGCAGTCGGGCTCAGCGATGCGCTCTTGCACCAGATTGATGATCAGGTCATCGCTGACGAGCTGACCTGCTTCCATGACGGCCTTGGCCTGCAAGCCCAGCGGCGTGCCTGCCTTTACGGCAGCACGCAGCATGTCGCCGGTGGAAATTTGCGGGATGCCGTATTTCTGGCAAATGAACGCGGCCTGCGTGCCCTTTCCGGCGCCGGGTGCGCCAAGCAAAATCAGTCTCATGGGTTGTCCTCTGGTGTTTTGAAATCAGCGGGCACGTTTGCCGCCGGCGCGCTGGCGCAGGGCATGTGCTCTTGTGCCGGGCGAGGATAGCACGCGACCCTCGCCCGAAACTGACGGGGTAAAGCTAGCCGCCCAGCAGGGCGCGCACGCGCTCGAGGTCGGCAGGCGTGTCCACGCCCGCCCCCGGTGCAATGTCTGTCACATGCACGGCAATGCGGTGGCCATGCCACAGCGCACGCAGTTGCTCCAGCGCCTCCAGCACTTCGGTGGGCGCGGGTGGCAGTTGCGGAAACTGCCGCAAAAAGCCCGCCCGGTAGCTGTAGATGCCGATATGGCGCAGCGGCGCAAAGCCTGTCGGAACCCCCGCGTGGCCGGTCTGCCACCAGGCGCTGTCCGCTGCCTGGTCCCGCGCATGTGGGATGGGGGCGCGGCTGAAGTAATGCGCCAGGCCTTGTGCGTCCAGCACCACCTTGACCACGTTGGGGTTGGCAAAGTCTTGCGCACTGCTGATGGCATGGGCGGCAGTGCCCATGCTGGCGCCCGCGCGCGTGGGCAGCAGTGCGGCCACGGCGTCGATCAGCTGTGGGTCGATGAGAGGCTCGTCGCCCTGCACGTTGACCACGATGTCGTCGCCCGCCAGGCCCAGCAGCTCGCAAGCCTCGGCCAGGCGGTCGCTGCCGCTGGCGTGGTCGGTGCGGGTCAGCAGGGCCTGCACGCCATGCGCCGCGCAGGCTTGCACGATGCGGGCATCGTCGGCAGCCACCACGCAGCGCCCGGCGGCGCTTTGCGCGGCGCGGCGCGCCACACGTACCACCATGGGCAGGCCGGCAATGTCGGCCAGCGGTTTGTCGGGCAAGCGGGTGGATGCCAGGCGCGCCGGTATCAGCACCGTGAACGGCGCGGCTGCGCTCACTGCTCCAGCTCCTCGTCGGTCAGGGGGCGGGCTTCTTCTTCCAGCAGCACGGGAATGCCGTCGCGCACCGGGTAGGCCAGGCGCGCGCTGCGCGAAATCAGCTCCTGGTGTTCGCGGTCGTAGGTCAGCGGGCCCTTGGTGACGGGGCAGACCAGCAGTTCAAGCAGTTTGGGATCCATGGTGTTCCTCAATGGCGGATTGATGATAGCGACGCCAGGCGGGCGTCGAGCGCCTCAAAAAAGGCCGGCGCGATGTGCACAGCCAGCGGCACGGCCAGCGCGTCGGGGTGCACGGGCCAGAGTTTGACGGCGTCTTTTTCAGTGCAAATCAGCTGCAAACGCTTGTCTGATGGGCGCTGCCAGCTATTGAAATCATAGTGATCGGGCAGCGCTTCCTCATGGGCAGGCGCAAGCCCTCTGGCGCGCAGCATCGCAAAGAAGTCCTGCGGCCGGGCGATGGCTGCCAACGCGTGCAGCGGCCGGCCCTGCATTTGGGCCAGTGGCACGCGCCCGCCGCTGGCGTCCACGGCATGGGTGGCCAGGCCGCGCGACAGGGCAAATTGCGGCGCCGACCCGCCCGGCGCGGGGCCCGCATGCAGCACCAGATCGACCTTGCGCGGCCAGGGCTCACGCAGTGGGCCGGCGGGCAGCAGCCAGCCGTTGCCGACACCCTCGTCGTTGAAAACGCAAATCTCCAGGTCGCGCGCCAGGGCCAGGTGCTGCAGGCCGTCGTCGCAGACCAGGATGTTGGTGGCCGGGTGGGCCGCCAGCAGCGCCGCGGCGGCCTCGGCACGCTGGCGCGCCACAAAGACCGGTGCGCCGCTGGCGCGGGCGATCAGCAGCGGCTCATCGCCCACCTCGGCGGCGGTGCTGGCAGGCAGCACTTCGCGGCAGTCGGCAGTGGTGCGGCCATACCCGCGCGAGATGACGCCCGGCTGCCAGCCGGCCGCCTGCAGGTGGCGCACCACGGCCAGCGTGACGGGGGTCTTGCCGGCGCCGCCAGCGATCACGTTGCCCACCACGATCACCGGCACGGGCAGCCGATGGCTGCGCAGCAGACGCACCCGATAAAGCGCGCGCCGCAACGCCATCAGCGCGCCGTACAGCAGCGACAGCGGCCACAGTGCAACAGCCAGAGCGCCGCGGCGCTGCCAGGCTTGGCGCAGATGAGTGGACGGGCAAGACGAGCGGCCAGCGGTGGCCATCAGGACGGGCTTACCTGCCGGCCGTGGCCGACGATTGGGTGGCAAACGTGATTTGCGACAGGCCCGCGCGGCGGGCGGCCTCCATCACCGTGATTACCGCCTGGTGCGGCGCCGATGCGTCGGCGCTGATGATGACCACGCTGTCGGGCCCGGCGGTGGCAGCCTGGGCCAGGGTGCTGGCCAGCTGTTCGACCTGGCGGCCGTCCAGCGCGGTTTTGTTGACGGCGTAGCGCCCGTCGGCGGACACGGCCACGATGACCTCCCTGGGGCGGTCGCGAAGTTGCTGGGCGTCCGCCACGGGCAGGGTTAGTTGCAGCTCGGTGAACTTGCTGTAGGTGGTGGACAGCATCAAAAAGATGAGGATCACCAGCAGCACGTCGATGAAGGGGATCAGGTTGATCTCGGGCTCTTCCTTCTGGCGGGGGCGAAAGTTCATGGCGGCCATGCTTTTGTGCGCTTTGGGGGGATTACTTGCGCAGGCGGCTGATATGGCGCACGAACTGCTCGGACGCCAGCTCCAGCGTCAGCAGGTAGGCGTCCACGCGGCTGCGAAAGTAGCGCCAGAAGATCAGCGTGGGAATGGCGACGATCAGGCCGAAGGCAGTGTTGTACAGCGCAATCGAGATGCCGTGCGCCAGCTGCGCCGGGTTGCCGCCGCCGGTGGCGCCCACTGCGCCGGTGCCGGCCTGCGAGCCAAAGATTTCGATCATGCCGATCACCGTGCCCAGAAGGCCCAGCAGCGGCGCGGCCGACGCGATAGTGGCCAGGGCGTTGAGGTATTTTTCCAGCCGGTGGGCCACGGCGCGGCCCGCGCCCTCCATGGCGGCGCGCAGGTCGGCCTCGGTGCTGCTGGGGTTGCTGTTGAGGGTGCGCAGGCCGCTGGCCAGCACCTCGCCCAGGGCGGAGTTCTGCGCCAGCTGGTTCACCACGTCGGGCGTGGGAACCGAGCGCGAGGACACCGTGATGGCTTCGTCCAGTAGTTTCGGCGGCACGACGCGGGCGGTTTTGAGGGACACGAAGCGCTCGAAAACCAGCGCCAGCGCCAGGATAGAGCAGGCTATCAATGGCCAGATGGGCCAGCCCGCGGCTTGTATGATCGACAGCAATTCTCACTCCGCTCACGATGAAAGGCAGCGGGGATTATGGCGCAGCTTGTGTTGCAGACCTGCCGGGTGGGGCAAGCGGCGTATGCCAGCGAAGACGTCCTCCGCGTGCCGGGCCCTGGCCACTCACGGCGAGCCCAAGACCCACATTTTCTGTGGATAACTTTGTGGGAAACCCTATGTACAGCCCGTGACAGACGGCGCCAATACGTGGTTTGGTCAGTTTGATGAAAAATTGCGCATCCAAAAATCTTTGTAAATCAATGGCTTGCATGTACTTCTGCGGCTTTCGGCTGGTTTGCGTGCGCCTGCGCAGCCCCGCCGTCCAGCGCCGCAGTCTGTGGACTAATGCGTCGGGCGCAGGCGCTTGCAGGCCTGGAGCCGCCGATGTTTGAGCGCGCAGACGCAGGCGTGGCGCCGCGTATCTGGGAAGTTGGCGCGCTGTGCCGCGCCATTGCTGATGCGCTGGAGGCGCGGTTCAATCCTGTCGCGGTGCGCGGCGAGATCACGGGCTTTTCGCGCGCATCCAGCGGGCACTGCTACTTCACGCTCAAGGACGGGCAGGGGCAGATTCGCTGCGCGATGTTCCGGCGCGCGGCCGGGGTGCTGGACTTCACCCCGCGTGATGGCGAGCTGGTGGAGGTGCGCGGCCGGCTGGGTGTGTATGAGGCACGCGGCGACCTGCAGCTGATCGTCGAAAGCCTGCAGCGCGCAGGGCAGGGCGCGCTGTTCGAGCAGTTCTTGCGCCTGAAGGCCCAGCTGGAGGCCGAGGGCCTGTTTGATGCCGCGCGCAAGCGGCCGCTGCCCGCCATGCCGCGCGGCATCGGCCTGGTCACATCGCCGGGCGCCGCTGCGTTGCACGACGTGGTGACGGCACTGCGCCGGCGTGTGCCGCATATTCCCGTGGTGCTGGTGCCGGCCCTGGTGCAAGGGGCGCAGGCGCCAGCGTCCATCGTCGATGCGCTATCAAAAATGTATCTGCTGGCGCATCCAAAACCTGGGCTGGAGGCTGATTTGGCACTCAACCTGGCATCGGGCACGCCAGCCACGCCAGCCACGCCTCCCATCGACGTGATCTTGCTGGTGCGCGGCGGCGGCTCCATCGAAGACCTGTGGGCTTTCAATGACGAGCGCGTGGCCCGCGCCATCGTGCAAAGCCCGGTGCCGCTGGTCAGCGGCGTGGGGCACGAGACCGACTTCACCATTGCCGACTTCTGCGCCGACCTGCGCGCGCCCACGCCCACTGCGGCGGCCGAACTCGTGGCGCAGCCGCGCACCGTGTGGCTGGGCGCGCTGGGGCTGCTGGCCGGGCGATTGGCCGACGGCGTGCAGCGCCAGCTGGATATGCGCCACCAAAGGCTGGACCAGGCGGCCCAGCGGCTGGGACGGCCGTCCGGGTTTGTCGGGCGCCAGCAGCTGCGCCTGGGCGGCCTGGCGCAGCGCATGCGCCACGGTATGCTATTGAATAAAGAGCGCCTTGCGCACGCTAGTCAAGCGCTACAGGTACTTTTGCCTCAAACCTTGCAGCGCAACCTGGTGCAGCGCACAGATCGTCTGGAGCGCGCGGCGCTGCGGCTGCAACTGCTGGACCCGCGCCTGGTGCTGCGGCGCGGCTATGCCCTGCTGACCGACGCGCAGGGCCAGCCCGTGACGCGCCCCGCGCAGGTGCGGCTGGGCGACGCAGTGCATGCCCAGCTGGCCGAGGGCGAGCTGGACCTGACGGTGTCGCAGCGCCGACTTTTGTGAGCACGGCCCGGATCGCCGCGCCTGTGCGCAGCATTCCCGCACCCGCTGGCAGGAGTCCTGACTCCCGGTAGATGCCCTGCTGCAGACCTTCCTACAATGCCCGTTGCCTCGCCGCGCCCTGGCGGCGGCGACTTTCCTCCATCACAACCCACGAAGGACTAGACCATGGAACACACCCTGCCCGCGCTGCCCTATGCAATCGACGCACTGGCCCCCCACTACAGCCAGGAAACGCTGGAATACCACCACGGCAAGCACCACAACGCCTACGTGGTGAACCTGAACAACCTGCAAAAGGGCACCGAGTTCGAGAGCATGACGCTCGAAGAAATCATCAAGAAGTCCAGCGGCGGCATCTACAACAACGCCGCGCAAATCTGGAACCACACCTTCTTCTGGAACTGCATGGCTCCCAACGGTGGTGGTGAGCCCACCGGCGCACTGGCTGCCGCCATCAACGCCAAGTGGGGCAGCTACGCCGCGTTCAAGGAAGCCTTCGTGAAGTCGGCCGTGGGCAACTTCGGCTCCGGCTGGACCTGGCTGGTCAAGAAGCCCGATGGCAGCGTGGACATCGTCAACACCGGCGCCGCCGGCACGCCGCTGACCACCGAAGACAAGGCCCTGCTGACGGTGGACGTGTGGGAGCACGCCTACTACATCGACTACCGCAACCTGCGCCCCAAGTTTGTCGAGACCTTCCTGGACAAGCTGGTGAACTGGAAGTTTGCCGAAGCCAACTTCGCCTGAAACTGAGCCTGCGCCGCCGGCGAGCCCCGCGGGCCGCCGTGGCTGGCGGCACACATGAGCGCACAAGGGGCCTGGAGATCACTCTTCAGGCCCCTTTTGCATGCCCGCGGCGCGGCAGGGGAGTGGGGCTGCATTTGGCGTTGTTTCAGGTGCCGGGCGACAGTCTTGTAGAAGACTTGCAAAAAAAAGTGCTTGTTTTCCCTATGATTTTTTGCAATGCGAGATTCGATTGCGGATAAGGCGATTTTCGGGCGATGACTCGCGCACAATCTGGCTGTCACACCGGATGACCGTGCGCCTGGCCGCAGACCAGCGGCGCAAAACCTCTGTTTTTGTTACCTGAGAGACGAGATGAGCACCAAGAAACCCACCATCATCTATACGCTGACCGACGAGGCTCCGCGCCTGGCCACGGTCTCCTTCCTGCCCATCGTGCGCAGTTTCGCGTCGGCAGCCGGTATCGACGTGGCCGAGAGCGACATCTCGGTGGCTGCCCGCATCCTCGGTGAATTTTCTGATTACCTCCAGCCCGAGCAGCGCGTGCCCAACACGCTGGCCGAGCTGGGCCAAAAGACCCTGGAGCCCGACGCCAACATCATCAAGCTGCCCAACATCAGCGCCTCCGTGGCCCAGCTGATGGCTGCCATCAAAGAGCTGCAGGGCAAGGGCTACGCCATTCCCGACTATCCCGAGAACCCCTCCACCGATGAAGAAAAAGCCGTCGCCGCCCGCTACGGCAAGTGCCTGGGCTCGTCGGTCAACCCCGTGCTGCGCGAGGGCAACTCCGACCGCCGCGCGCCGGCCGCCGTGAAGAACTACGCCAAGAAACACCCGCACTCCATGGGCGAGTGGAAGCAGTGGTCGCAGACACACGTGTCTCACATGCACGAGGGTGATTTCTATCACGGCGAAAAGTCCATGACCCTGGACAAGGCCCGCGACGTGAAGATGGTGCTGGAGACCAAGTCCGGCAAGACCGTGGTGCTGAAAGAGAAGGTGGCCCTCAAGGACGGCGAGATCATCGACTCGATGTTCATGAGCAAGAAGGCTTTGTGCGCCTTCTACGAAAAAGAACTGGCTGACTGCAAGGAAGCCGGCATCCTGTTCTCGCTGCACGTGAAGGCCACGATGATGAAGGTGTCGCACCCCATCGTGTTCGGCCACTGCGTGAAGATCTACTACAAGGAAGCCTTCGAGAAGCACGGCGCGCTGTTTGACGAGCTGGGCATCAACGTCAACAACGGCATGGCCACGCTGTACGAGAAGATCGAGACGCTGCCGGCCTCCAAGCGCGAAGAGATCATCCGCGACCTGCACGCCTGCCAGGAGCACCGCCCGGCGCTGGCCATGGTGGACTCGGCCAAGGGCATTACCAACTTCCATTCGCCCAACGACATCATCGTGGATGCCTCCATGCCCGCCATGATCCGCCAGGGCGGCAAGATGTGGGGCGCCGACGGCAAGCCCTACGACTGCAAGGCCGTGATGCCCGAGTCCACCTTTGCCCGCATCTACCAGGAGATGATCAACTTCTGCAAGTGGAACGGCAACTTCGACCCCCGCACCATGGGCACCGTGCCCAACGTGGGTCTGATGGCGCAAAAGGCCGAGGAATACGGCTCGCACGACAAGACGTTCGAAATTCCTGAGGACGGCGTGGCCAACATCGTGGACATCGCCACTGGCGAGGTGCTGCTGAGCCAGAACGTGGAAGAGGGCGACATCTGGCGCATGTGCCAGGTCAAGGATGCGCCGATCCGCGACTGGGTGAAGCTGGCAGTGACCCGCGCGCGCAACTCCGGCATGCCCGCCGTGTTCTGGCTGGACCCCTACCGCCCGCACGAGGCCGAACTGATCAAGAAAGTGCAAAAGTACCTCAAGGATCACGACACTACCGGCCTTGACATCCAGATCATGAGCCAGGTGCGTGCGATGCGCTACACGCTGGAGCGCGTGGCCCGCGGCCTGGACACTATCTCGGTGACCGGCAACATCCTGCGCGACTATCTGACCGACCTGTTCCCCATCATGGAACTGGGCACTTCGGCCAAGATGCTGTCCATCGTGCCGTTGATGGCTGGCGGCGGCATGTATGAAACTGGCGCGGGTGGCTCGGCGCCCAAGCATGTGCAGCAACTGGTCGAAGAAAACTACCTGCGCTGGGACTCGCTGGGTGAATTCCTGGCCCTGGCCGTGTCGCTGGAAGACCTGGGCATCAAGGAAAACAACGCCCGCGCCAAGCTGCTGGCCAAGACGCTGGATCAGGCCACCGGCAAGCTGCTGGACGAGAACAAGTCGCCCTCGCGCAAGGTGGGCGAGATCGACAACCGCGGCAGCCAGTTCTATCTGTCGCTGTACTGGGCCCAGGCCCTGGCCGCGCAGTCCGAGGACGCCGAGTTGGCGGCCAGGTTTGCGCCGCTGGCCAAGACCCTGGCCGACAACGAGGCGAAGATTGTTGACGAGCTGCGCACCGTGCAGGGCAAGCCGGCCGACATCGGCGGCTACTATTTGCCTGAACCGTCCAAGCTGGAGGCCGTGATGCGCCCCAGCGCCACGTTCAACGCTGCCATCACGGCGCTGGTCTGATTGACCTGCCGGGGCGTGGCCCCCCGGCCATTGCGCCCCTACCTACCGGCCTGCCCGTAAAAGCAGGCCGGTTTGTTTTGTGCGATGCCGCAACGCCGTGCGAGCGGTTTTTGCCAGCGACAGCATGCCTTGCACCCTTAGCGCGACGCAAACGGCCGGCCGCTGAGCTTGCTGCCGGCCTTCAGTCCGCGCTTGGCGAACCAGCCCTGGTTCATCTCCAGCACGAAGCGCACGGGCTGCGTGGAGCAGTGCGAGGCCTCGGACAGTGGCTGCATGTCCGCCAGATTCACGATGGTGCCGTCATCGGCCACGAAGGCAGCGGTCAGCGGCAGCAGCGTGTTGCGCATCCAGAAGCACTGCGTGGCGGCTTGCTCAAAGACAAACAGCATGCCTTCGTGCATGGGCATGTCGCGGCGGTGCATCAGGCCGACCTGGCGCTCCTGCGCCGATACAGCCACCTGTGCATCGATGCGGTGCATGCCCGCCTGTAGTTCCACGCGCGGCAGGTTGAGCTGGGGGCGGCCTTGCGCTGCGGCACCGGCGCACAGGGCCAGGCCCAGGCCAGTGGCCAGCAGACGTGACAGAAGAGGGCGCCGCAACAGTGGCGCGCCGGTGATGGCGGTGGTGGTAGGCGGAAGCATCGGCATAAAGACAGGGACAGAAAAAATTACGGGGGCCGGCGGTGTTTCGGCGTTCGGTCAGCAGTGGGTGGCAGTGCGTTGGCTGTGGGTCTGCCTTCGGCGCGGCCTGCACCGCAAGCGTAGCAGGCCGCATCTGGCTGAACCAGGTTAAGCCCGCGCCTGAGCGTGCGAACCTGCGCGAGTCGCCGTGGGGCTGCCCTAGAATCTTTTTGGCTTTTGAGGGCCTGCACGCACAGCCCTATCCCCGAGCTTTTTGTCACCACACCACCGGAGACCTGCCCCATGACCCGCTACCAGCACATCCAAGTCCCGCCCGAGGGCCACAAGATCACCGTCAATGCCGATATGTCCCTGAACGTGCCGGACCAGCCCATCATTCCCTTTATCGAGGGCGATGGCACGGGTGTGGACATCACGCCCGTCATGCTCAAGGTGGTGGACGCGGCCGTGGCCAAGGCCTACGGCGGTCAGCGCAAGATTCACTGGATGGAGGTCTATGCGGGCGAGAAATCCACCCGCGTGTACGGTCCGGACGTGTGGCTGCCCGAAGAAACCCTGCACGCCGTGCGCGACTACGTGGTGTCCATCAAGGGGCCGCTCACCACCCCCGTGGGCGGCGGCATCCGGTCGCTCAACGTGGCGCTGCGCCAGGAGCTGGATCTGTATGTGTGCCTGCGCCCCATCCAGTACTTCAAGGGTGTGCCCTTGTATCTTCTAAACCTCGAAGTTCAGGACATGGTTTCGGAAAGTTGTCCACAGCCTGATAGCCCTCTGGGAGCTGTGAGCATCCCGTGGGAGAGCATGCGGCGTGGACAGCTGACCGTCTA